>JAZQCY010000121.1:0-3328 GCA_045546555.1 Acutalibacteraceae bacterium
GATAAATCCCACTTCAGTGGGATGAAATCACTCCGTGATGAAATCCGACTTCGTCGGGAGCAGGACAGATTTAATTTCATCTGCGGAGCAGATTTCATCCGAGCAACGCTCGGATTTCATCGCACTTGTGCGATTTCATTGTAATTCTTTAAATCTATAATATATTTATCTTTTTATCAACAACGCACTTGTTTATTTTTTAAGAAAAGCATAATCAGCACGCCGACCGCCGCACCCAAAACCCCTGCGATGATATCCCCCATCGTGTTGGCCTTGGAGCCTTGCATTTCAGCATTTATCAGCACATCGCAAAGGTACTCAAAAATCTCCCAAAAAGCCGCACACGAGCAAGAGAAAAAGAATGCAAAAGCAGTATTTACAGCCGAATCTTTCTTAATCCCTCTGTACTTACTTATGAACTCAATTATTATCCTACCGCCCTCAAAAAGCAGAATGCCGCTCAAAAAGTGGACAAAAAGGTCATAAAACTCAACGTGGCGGTAAAGGTTTAAGCACGACCCCAACGGTGATGCAAAGGCCACAAAGCAGAGCGTCACGACATAAAACCTTATTGGGAACCTCCACACAACAGCACTGACGATTATTATTGAGGCAAACGAGCCGACAACCTTCAAAAAGGTCGACTCGATCGGCACAAAATACACTAAAGCGGTGCAAATACAATTAAGCATAAGCACCGCAAGCGAAGTTATAATTCTGATTTTATTTGATCTGTTCATAATCCACCTATACACCGCAACTGTATAAAGTAAATTATGCCCTATTTCCTCAAAACATTACTGAAATTAAAGACCTATATCCTTCTCGTGAAGCTTAACACCGTTTTTAACCAGGATTTCCTGCAGCTCATAAACGTTAAGAGTTGAAAAATCATCGGTCAGAGCGGCGGCAGTACCTGCGGCCTCACCCGTGACGGCACAGCATGGAATAACACGCATAATGTCCCACATATCGTCGGTAACCGAGGTACAACGTCCTGCGAAAATCAGATTCTTGACCTTTGCGGAATAAAGCGTTCTGAACGGAACCTCAAACACGGGGCCACGCTTACGCCAATCGGATACCATACCGACAGAATCATCAAAATAGGTATGTACCTCAGATTCGTCAAGCACATATTCACCGTCGATACGTCGGGTCATTCTCAACTGTGGAATGGTGGCGATCATGGTGGGTATTAGCGTTGGATCGTCAGCTCTGCGCTTTATGATGTCGTTTAAAGTCGAGGTATGTGACATAATAGTCTGTTCGGATATCTCTTTACCGTCAAGACCTGAAAATCTGCGGTCAATAAGCATTGGAACGCTTTTACCGGCTTTCTTTTCCTCATCGGAAATATCACAAAAACCAAGAGAATGAAGCTTATAGCCATTTTTCCCGTAGCCGTAATACCAAGCGGCAAGAACGTTGCCTCTTTTGAAATTAACTGTCGGTGCTTCGGCAAATTTTGCAATATCGGCATCACCCGTGGCGTCAACCACTGATTTCACAGCTATGGCCTGACGCCCCGATTTGTTTTCTACAACAACAGCGGTTATTTTATCATTTTCCTTATGAGCGGCAACGGCGTAGGTGCCGTAAAGTATCTCAACACCACTATCACAAAGAAGCTTTTCGACAAGCATGGCAAACAAGCTTGGATTATATTGAACCTCAAAACGCTTATTACGGATGTTCCTTCTCGATACATCATCAGAGTCAAGCCAATTGTCGGGGTATCTGTCCTCAGCACCCATTGAGATGGACAAACGGAAAAGTTCCTCTGCAATACCAAAAGAAACCTGATGACCCAAGCCGTCGCAAAGCGGCAGATAAATGGTCACGATACCTGCAGTACCAAGACCACCGAGGATATATTCCTTTTCCAAAAGAATAACCCTTTTACCCTGTCTTGCCGCAGCCAATGCGGCTGAAATACCGCCAAAGCCACCACCGCAAACAAGTACATCGCATTCGCTTGTAATCTTTGTTTCGATACATTCTCTGATTACCATAAATCGAACCTCCGTAGTTACTATAATTTTTTATAATTGTACCACACCGCCATTTTTATTGCAACAAAAAAACACTCTTTTCAGAGTGTTTTTAGGTAAAATTTAGCCCTGATAAGGCGGCTGAGGCGGCTGCTGAGGCTGTTGGGGAGCCTGAGGTGCCTGCGGCTGCTGATAGGTAGGCTGGGGCTGCTGATAAGTAGGTTGGGGTTGCTGATAGGTAGGTTGCGGAGGCTGATAGTAGGTCGGCTGAGGCGGCTGATAATAAACCGGCTGCTCGAGTTCCTCGGGTTCCTCACGCTTGCAGGCCCAAACCAAGCTGATTATCCACATAACAACAGTCCATCCGAGGAAGATGTTGAAAAGGATGACCTTTGTTCTTCTGTTTCTCTTTGCCAAAGCAACAATCGACGGAGTTAAATAGATAATAAGCGCAATGATCAAAGCCCAATTAAAACCACTCATGATTTCACCTCCCAAAGCTTTATACATTCATATTATCATACGGTTAAAAATATTTCAAGAGAATTAAAAACAAAATATATCTTTTTTATATAGACTTATAGCAAAGTTTTGACACCTGTTTCGGCAAATTAAAAAAATTGTGCGGATAGTAAAAATAATTGTTGACAAACTTGACTTTTGTGTTATAATGATTAAGCGCTCAATTTTGAAGTGGGCCTTTAGCTCAGTTGGTTAGAGCAACCGGCTCATAACCGGTAGGTCCCGGGTTCGAACCCCTGAAGGCCCACCATTTTTTCAAAATCAGCCAAACTAAATATTGTAGGGGCATAGCTCAGTTGGTAGAGCAGCGGTCTCCAAAACCGCGTGCCGAGGGTTCGAATCCTTCTACCCCTGCCAAAAAATCCAAGCCAATCGGCTTGGATTTTTTCATTTGTGCCGCAAGGCACAACATCGTTTGCGTGCTTGCACGCAACATCATTTGAGCGTCAGCTCAACATCATTGCCGCTTGCGGCACAAATGAACGAGGTTGAGGCTTTGCCTCAAATGATGTTGCAACAAATTGCAAAAGATGTGATGCTTCGCATCAATGATGTTGCGCTTCGCGCAAACGGAACTGTAGCCGTTCGTTCAGTACGCTAATTGATAGTTGATTTTTAATCGAAAGTATGGTATAATAAACCTAACAAATAGTTTTGAGAACTTTAAGGAGAGAACATATGCTAAACAAAGTTATTCAAAAGAAAAATCTGATATTGATTATTTATGCCATTGTTTTGCTTGTCTTTTGGACTTTGGCTTTGATTTTTGGTAACGCAGAAAATAAAGTAATGGTTCTCGTACTTTCTCTTAT
>JAZQCY010000122.1:0-46666 GCA_045546555.1 Acutalibacteraceae bacterium
GATTTATATAACTTATTAACATTAGGAGATAAAACACATAGCACACATTAAAGAGAGTAATTGAAAATCTAAATAATAATAAATTATGAAAGAAGGATTTTTAATGAAATCAAATAATATTCCAAATTCAAAAGAAAACACAACAAATAAATTTTTAGGTAGTTATATTACAGGTTTAAAAGATTACCCCGACCGCTCGTATATATCTATATCATTAAAAGACGGGACCGAGACCGTATATATAATGATTTTCAAACAAGCGGGTTATGGTAAGAAGAAATATAATAATCCTCTCGTTAAAATTATAACCGATGCATATTACAAAAGCATTCCTATCGCTTGTGTTTATACCGAAGGCGAATCGTGTAATGTAATGCTTTGTGCTTATACTAATTTTTCCGTTGATTGTTCTTCTGCCGAAGAAACAAAAACAGATAATAGTTCGGCAGATATTGAAATCGACGAAGAAAATCTACCATACTAACGGGGGACGACATATGAAAATAAGATTGACGGGAACCTCCGACCAAATAGAAGCATTTTTATTAACTTTTCAATTAAGAATGGGCGGTACTTGTAAATATATTAGTAAAGAATATCCGCAGACAAGAAAATGCAAATCAAGTCAATATGTATCCGTTTATATTGACTATGACGAAAATCAAATTACTGATTAAACCAGAAAAGACTGTGTATTTTTGTACACAGTCTTTTCATTATTGAGCAATTTCGTTTTTAGGTGCTTTTTCAAGCAATTCGGCAAATTGTTCTTTTGTTAGTATGGTGAACTCTGCGGTGTAATCGATACCTCTGCCCGATGTTTTATATTGCATATAAATAGGCATTGGAATAAAGGATAAACGAAACTCCAACAGATTAAGGGGGTAAACAAAAATTTGCTTTGTAACCCTTTCGTAAAATGCTTCGTTTAGGTCATCCTCAGAAAGAGAAAGCACAGACTCAAGCTGTTCAATATACTCGGTATATATTTTTATCTCTGCACTTGCAGAATTGCCTTGTTCTTGTATTTTGCGGAGTTGTGCTTGTAAATCTTCATATTGCTTGTTAAGTGTGCCTATGGTTGATTTATAGGCAAAATCAGGCACATCACCACTTGACCAACCCAAAGTGAGTTTTGATATTTCGCCTTGTTTCTTCTCAATGGCAGTTTGTATCTTGCTAATCTGCTTTGTGGTGTCTTTTGGCTTTGACAGTTCAGTAATTTCCTTTTTCATTTCATTGAGCAAGGTTTCTCTATACGGAATTATATATGCGGTAATAATATCGTGAACTGCCGTTTTTAGCACTCTATCATTAACTCGCAGAGCATTACAACCTACAAGTGCAGCTTCACCCGTATCAAGTGTTATTTGCTTATAATTGCCCCTTTGGTGATTTTCAAAGCACACCCAAGCACGATAAGGCACATTCTTTTGCTTCTTCACATAACTGACATATCGCCCACCACAAAGACCGCAATACACTTTACCGCTTGTCCAATATCGGTTTGAGTGTTTCGCCTTGATTTCTTCGCTTGGTGCTTTTTCTTCTAAAATCTTTTGCACCTTGTTCCATAAATCGCGGTCAATAATAGCACTTTCGGGGTGGTGGTCGGTTATATAAAATCGATATGACTGCCCCGTGTTATATTTCTTTTTATGTGTTAGCGGGTCGGGGGTATATGTCTTGCCTTGTGCCAAGTCGCCAACATATTTTTCGTTCCGCAATATACGAAGAATGACAGTATTACTCCACCCGTTTTTGTATCGCTTGGTAGTAATGCCTTGTTGTTCTAATCGTCTGCCGATTCGGTGAGTACCCTCGCCACTTGCGAACCACTCAAAAATCTTTTTAATAACATCAGCTTCTTCGGGTATGATTTCAAAGTGTTGTATGCCGTTGTCATCCTTGACGATATTATACCCATACATTTCTTTACGACCAAAAACGACACCGAGTTGCATTTGTTGTTGCTGCCCCCAACGAACACGACGAGACGTTCTTAAACTTTCTTGTTCGGCATTGGTTGCAATCTGTGTCAGTTTCTCTCGATAGTCATTTTTCTCGGTGTTTATATCGTCAGATAAAAACCAAATATATACACCTTTTTTTCGCAGTTCTTCGACGATATTCAAAAGGTCTTGAACATTACGAGAAAAACGGGAAACCTCTTTTGTGAGTATGATGTCAATATTGCCGTGTCTTGCTTCAAATAACATTCGGTTAAAATCGTCTCTTTTTTCAAGAGATGTTCCCGAAAGCCCCTCGTCCGCAAATATGCCCATATTGGTCCAATTTGAATGAAGATTAAAATACCTTGCAAAAAATTGCTTTTGTGCCACAAGAGAGTTCTTTTGGTCGGTTTCATCCGTTGAAACACGGCAGTATGCGCAAATTCTATGCGGTTTATTATCTTCGGTTTTGAGGGTTGTCTTATTCGGCTCTGTTATCTGTAGCTTTGCCATTTTCAACATCCTCTCTTTTGATACCAATTACGTCCATTATGTAATTTTTGATTTCCTTAATAAACTCTTGCTCTGTTTCGGGTGTTCTAAACAGAACATCGGGATTGACTATCAATGAGAAATACCTCTCGCCTCTGCATACTGTATACTCATTATATGCTTGGCAAAGTTGGTAAAATAACTCTTTGTTGTCCTCGAAAAAATTGAATAATAATTGTGCTTGTTCTAATGTGAGATTTTTGCGACAGAAGTATCTCAATCGGTTTCTTGCATTGGTTTCATATCTGTTGTAGTTTTTCATAACAACCCTCCTATTGACACTATTATAACATAAACAATTTTATTCTTCAATACCAACATCGGTCAGAAGACCTTTGAGCTCGGCGGTAGGCATTGCATAGCGCTGGCTCAAATAACGCAGACTCGCACCTATCTCGCCGTCGGGACCTGCTGACGGTATTTAGAGATATTAAAACCCTACCACGGTAAATTCCGCAGCAGGGTTCTAAGCGCATTATACTATCAAAATATGTGTTTGTCAAGCAAAATACCGCCCCGATCCGAAAAAGGACCGAGGCGGTTTGTTGTTAGAATGTAATAGACTTATATCCCATAGCCTTTAGTTCGTCTATCGAGATGGATTTGTTGGTTGCGGTAGGCGCCTTCTTTTTAGTGAGACCACCTTTTGCAACGATTACCTCGACGCAAGCTGTGGCGACCTTATCGGCAAAATCCTCGGTTAAAATGATAGGGACGTCCACCGTGCTGTCCATGAATCCGCACTCAAGCAATACTGCAGGCATAGCGGTTTCTCTCACTTCATGGAGGTTTGCGGAAGGCAAAGGATTGGAACGGTTGCCTTTAAGGCCTGTATACTTGATTATAGCATCATACAGTTCCTTCTGCCATTCCTTAGATTTTGCGCTTGCCTTGGTGTATATGTAGGCTACTACACCGCCACCGCTACCACCGTTGATTCCTGCGTTATGGTGGATGGAGAGATAGAAATCAGCTTTGAATTTGTTTGCAGCCGAAGTGCGGCCGTCAAGCGAGACATCTTTTTCCCCGGTAGTATCGTCAGTTCGCAGCAGTTCATATCCCTCATAGGCTTTCAGTTTTGACTCGATCTTATCTGCGATACGGTCGTTCAAAACCCACTCTCTTGTCTCGTTGGGATCGAGAGCCTTGAGACACCGTTTACCTGCGGTGTACTTATAGTGGCCTGCGGTAAGTGCTATCTTGAACATAATTACTCCTCCCTATCAATAAACTTTTTGAACATCTGATGCATACCAGTAGAGGCAAGACCTGAAACAAGACCTCCGAGCAGAATGTCGGGAGTAAATTCAAATCCGTTAAGCCACACGTTGAGTATGACACCGAGTGCCGCCATAATAAGCGGAATAAATCTGTTTACCTTGTCCGTGGGAATAAGGTGCTTGATAACATAACCCACACACAAGCAAATGCCCATTACGATTAGTACGAGATAATCATTCATGAATTCCATATGTATTTCCTCCTTATTCGTGTGCCTGTTGGTTCAGGTACTTGTCTAATTTTTCTTTTGCGAGCGGAACGGTGTGGTTGGCGCCAAGCTGTTGAAGGCCGTCAAGGCAGGCAGATAGAGCGTAGCAGACGAGACAGTTTTCTTCCTTCAGCCTATGCACATCTTCTTCGTGGTGCTTTTTCAGTTCCTCTATTTTCTTGGTTTGTTCGTCCTGCTTAAGATACCATTTATGTATCTTGAGGATGATACCAAACAGCAACAGTAAGGCCGACACAACACCGCCTATGGTGATAATGGTTTGCCAATCGATGTACATTGGTTACACCCCCTCGTTTAACGGTACCGTTGCCGCCGCCAAAGTCTGCAGTTGTGCTATAACATTCTGAATTTCCGTGATTGCTTTATTCAAGTCACGGTTATATTCTACCGACATCTCTACACCATCAGCACTTGAGAAAAATGTCATTGAAGGATAGACCGATGTCACACCCGTGACAGTTCCGTCACCGTTTACAGTATAGGTGGCGGGCTCGATATACGGCTCATATTCCGAAATTGCAGTGCTTTGCTCAATTTGAATGTCGGTCAAGGTTGACGTGTGAACCGTGCCTGTCATTTCGGGGTAAAACAAAATATACTTTACTTGTTTAGTTAGTGTTATGCCGCCGCCGTTACCAATGCCGCTTGAATAAGTGCCGTCGGCATACTCTAAACGCCACACGGGCGTTATATTGTCAGCCGTTTCAAATTTGCAATTAAAGTAATAGCGGCAATTCGGTGTTAAAATATTGCCGTCAAGCCTTATAAAATAATTACCCGTGTAGGTTAGGCCGTTTTCAAGCAATGTTATTTTGCCGCTTCCGTAAGGCTTGAATTTAGTGAAATCGCAAAGATTCTTTCCATACACCTTTACCTCCACCGACGGTGTGCTTTCGTAAATTGCAACCGTCATGTCGAGGCTGTCCCACTCGGGATACTCGGCATAAGGGTTATCCTCATCAAGACTGTAAACTTGACAAAAGCCGATTATCCTTTGTCCCACAGTGCTTAACTCAACCGAACCCAAAACGGCTTCACTCTGCTCGATAACACCGTCAAACTCATAATACTTTGTACCTGACCACGACAACGTATTACCCGAAACGGTATATACAACATCATAATTACCGGGTGCCTCGCCGTAAGACCATGTCGGCCACAGTACAAGGCTATCTTTTATCCCTGAAGCAGTCAGATCGTCACCGTCAACCATCGGCACAAGACCGCCGACACAGTAAGCACCGCCGTTTACCACCACACGAACCGACTCGGCAGGTGTGTTCAGCAAAACCTCCTGCATAGGTGTGTTGACGTCAACGTTTGAGTTCAATATAAATTTTGTTTCCGAAAAGTCATCAATTTTTGCGGTATGTGCTGTTGCAACAGTACCCTTTTCGACCTGGGCCGATATAATATCATCAACCGAAGTATAGCTGCCTTTATACACCTTGAATTTAACGTTGGTTTCTTCAGCTAAAGTGAAAGCAACGCTTGTACCGCCGTAAGTTGCGTTAATATTGCTGTTGTCAGTGGCATATATAGCATACACATTAGTGCCGGCACCGTCAGCAGTGACAACAGAAAAGGTATACGTGCCTGCCGGCAAAGTTATGTATTGGTTGTAATTCTTGACGCCGAAATATATGTTTCCGCTTGAAAAAACCTTACGGTTGTCGATGAGGTTTTTACTGGACAATTTTAGGGCGACACTGTGAAGTAAGGGTGAAATATCCTCCAGCACTACTGCGTTCATTCCTGTGGTGGTGCCTCGGAGCGCATTGGCTACCGACGAATAATCAACATCTTCGCCATCCTTGCCGTCCTTACCGTCTTTACCGTCAGCACCGTCACGGCCGTTGTATACCTTGGCAGTTTCGATACCTTCCTTGCTTGTTACGGTTATCTCAACACCGTCCGATACCTCGGTAATGTCAATGTCGGGAACAGCACCGCCGATATCGTCAAGTACCTGCTCGGCACGTGTTGCGGCTTCTTCGGCTTTATCCGCACTTGCCTTAGCACCTTCATATAGCGTTGAAATGCTCTCATAATCGCCACCGTCAACCATATGACCGTCGGGTCGGTCTTTAAGGTTAAGCACCGCAGGGAATGAATATAGCTCCATTTCGGTGGTATCTGTGATATCGGTCAACACCAAATACACTTGAACCTTGCCGCCGTACCTTGTGATCCATTCCTCCAAGCCATACGTGCATACACTGTCATCCAACGGTGCAGGCTCGGTCGACTTAACTCCACCCGAGCCGTCATAGCCATCGAATCGGTAATATACAGTACCTTCGGCATTGGCAGTAACATTGTTGTATAGTTCGGTATCAAGCGTGAATTTCAGCTCGACGGCATTGTGGTCACCCTGCGTGCCGCCAAACTGTTGCGATGCAGGTGTGATACCGCCCACCGACACCGTATAATTGATTGTTCTGATTGACATTTTTGACCTCCTTTTTTGTTGTTTCTGTTATCAGTATATCAAGAGCTAAAATAAAATGTCAGCCCACCGAGTGAGATTCGGGATAAACCCGAACCCCACTTTCCCAAGCGTTTGCGAAAGTCATTATTATCCTAAGCCGTAATACTCCCGCAATCCTTTCTTGGTGCTTCGGTCGACATCCATTTTGTCAATAGCGGCTCTCTTTTCTTTTTTAGAAACGCCGCCCGAACCATCAGTATCTGCATACTTTTTGCTCTTGGCAAGTTCAGCTAATGCCCATTCGTGAATATCTATCCCCTTACCTTCTAAATATCTGATCTCGGCAAGGAACAGGTTGAAGTCTATGTCACTTTCGCTGACCCCTTTATCAAGAAACTCTTTTTTCAGCCTGGTGTATCGCTTACTGCTATTTCTCTTGGCCTCATACAACTCGTCGTACTTGGCATCATCACCGGCTATCATGTCGTCAAGAATTTGCACGCACAACACCTCTTTAATCTTCGAGGCAAACTTCTTTTGGTCTTCCTCGTCAAGTATCTTGTAGGTCGAATTATCAGACACTTTTTTGACACAGTTGTCCGTTTCATCCTTTACAGCATCGCTTTTTTTAATGGCAGATTTTACGCCGGAAATAATGTCATTTTCCTCAACACCGTTTTCAAGCATCATGTCAAACAATTCATCATACGTTTCCTCGTCGCCGTCTTCGACAGCCTCAGCCATTCTTCCATAATACGAAGCATTGCTGCTTTCGCCTGTCCAACCTTCGATAAAAGCATATTTCATGCCAACCGCTGAATTTTGATCGGTGTCAAACAATTCGGATACAAGGTTTATAATCGATTTTATATCTCTGACAATGTTCTTCACCGGCACACCGAATATGTTGGCTAAGCTTCCTGCAATGGCTTCGATCTTCTCTCCGAAGGCTTTGCCATCGCTATCCAAAGCATCCAAAGCAGCTATAAGCTCATCGAACATAGTCATGTCTGCACGTTCTACGTCATAGCCTTGAATCAGAGATATAATATCTCTGACAAACGGTATTAGTCCAAGCGGATTAGCCTCCTGCTTAAAGCTCTCGCTGATTTCCTTAATATACTTCTCCCAAAATGTCTTATCCTCATCGTCATCCCTCATCGCATATACTAATGATTTCAACAACACATTAACAAGCGTAGAGGTCAGTACAGCTGTACCTGCTTTAGTTGAAAACTTCAAACCAGATCTCCAGGTGTTCTTATTAAGTGTTTTGCGACACATATCAGCAAGTATGTTATATGTAACAGTAGGCTCGGCCATAAACGATGTAAGCATCTTCATGTAGACACTCTTGCTACGCATATGTTGTGATTTAACAAGTGTAGAATCGTATACCTGAGTTAGGTTTATAACCTCGGTAAAAATCTTCCCGCACTTTTGCAAAAACTCCTCACTATTAACCTTGAGATCGGTAGTGTCTGCCACCCAAGCCTTCACCGCAGTCCATATATGTGACCAAGTGAGCTCATCGGCCTTTGAAGCAAGGAACGACAGTTTATCATCTACCTTATCCATAAAGGTCTCCTGTCCCAACAACCATTTCGTGTTGCTTACTCCGAGACCTGTATCAAAACGGCCCATTTGCTTGATCAATGCGACCGGAGCATATTTACAACACTGCTCATAGTTCTTGCCAAAACCTTTTACATCCTTCAAACGCATAAAATACTTAGGAGGAATATACACCATCGCTCTGAACATTGCCGACGGCTGCTGCACCACCACCGACATTGATGCTAAAACCGCACCCTTTTTGTATCTCGAAATCCACACGTCAGCAATGCTGTCATCACTTGAATTTCTCACCTTACCGTTTGCATCCTCAATGAACTGCTTAAGATAATCTATGGCATCGGCGCCGAAGGCACGTTCTATCTCCTTTTTAATATTTTCTGTTGGAGTTCCAATTTCATCGTACAGCGTACAGTTAAATACCTTATTCAGATTTTCAAGCGGAACCGCCATTGCGTTATACATACACATCTTATCTACGTGCGCAGCGCAAACTTCAGACAAAGAACTCAATACCAACGGTGTTGCTGCCTTCTTTTGGGTAGTTTTGGTAAAGGATAAATGCTTAAGACGTTCATTGCCCTTTACAGCGCCGGGTTGAGAATATAAATAATTCTCAGCACTGTTGTAAGGGATGTAATTACTCTCGGTAAACTTTTCGTAACCAAACAATAACATTGAGGTTTCGTTACCGAGTGCCGCCATATTGTTAGAAAGGTAATTCACCCACGCTTCAGTGTAGTTCTTCTGCTCCTCGTTAAGCAGTTCGCCGACGGACATAAGGTCTTTTATAGAAAGTTGCATCGCAGCATTGTCGCACTTATCATGAAAAGCATCCCATATTCTTTTTGTTTTGGACTGTTTCTCATCGTCATCCAATTTTGAATCATTGTTTATAGCCTCAAGATCGCTTTTGATTTTTCTCCAATTCGATGAAGATATCGAATCCTCAAGAACAATACCGCCAATGTTCAAATGCTGTGCGTCCTGCTTGCGGTTGCTCAATTGCCTTTTTACCGTAGCATACAACTGCATAGCCTGCTCGATGGTAAGCTTGATATTGTCACCCCGTTCGGTTTTAAGCACAACCGTTTCAGCATTCCACTTTGAATAGTTGTACTTCTGTTGGATCTTCTCAACAAAGCTTTTTGCAGCATTAAAATGTAATGCCCATTTGCCTTGCCCTTCAACAATATCGTTATACAACTTGTAAAAGCCTTCTCCGAGCATCTTAAAGAAATACGGAGGTGTCATATTTCCTGACGTCAGATTTCTCATCCATCCGGCAAGTTTGTTACGCATTTCCTTTTGGTCTTTGCAAGCTTTAAGTTCTTTAATGCAAGGCTCCGAAAGATCCTGAAACTTGATTGCTTTTCCTTCTCTGAAGGTTTCCTCTGCGAGCCTGACCATTTGCATCACGTTATCAGACAAGTTGCTGAGCATCAACACATCATAGGCGTCAAGATCCTGCATAAGCAGTCCATTTTCTGACTTTGAAGCTTTATCGTATAAACTATCGATGAATTCCTTTACAGATTCATCGTATGCCATGTTAGGCGTTCCGTTGGAGTCATTCTCGGCAAACTCGTACTGCTTGGACAGTTCAGCAAGGTTCTGACTAGTCAACCTTCTGCGCTGCCATTTGCCGTCAACCTCGACATTGCCGGTTTTAAATGTATTAAGGAAAGCTCTAACGACCTCTTTTAAGTGCTCCGGTATATGCTTTACATCGGTATTACCCTCAAGACGTGTGTTAAGACGGTTGTATATACTATGGAAGTGCTTGAGGTTTTTAGCTCTATCCTCACGGTCAAGGCGTTTCTTTTCCATCTGCTCGTGATATCGGTGGCTGTCGAACTCCTTACCTTCGAGTTGTGCTATACGCTTATCGCTAAGTTCAAGCTTTGCACGCAACGACCTGTTATCCTTTTCGATGTGACGTAAACCTCGATATACACGGTATTCTATCTGTTTGGATATAACAGCATTATTGAGATTACGTAGCACGGCATCAGCATTGACTGCATTGCCGTCAACACCCTTAAAGCGTGTTGACATCTCCTGAGCCAACCTGGCAGCTCCGGTAATGTCGTTATCATTAGCCATCTCAAGCAATTCGGTAAGATCTTCCTTAAGTCCATTAACACCGGTTTCATATCTTCCAAACCTCTTGGTCAGTCTATCCGCACGGTCGTTCACACTCGGCTTCTTCGGTGCAACAAAATCAACCTCTCCGTCCTTGTTAAATCCAAGATAGTGCTTGACATTTTCATCAGGAGTGGATATAATACTATTGGAAACTGTACCGCTGTTCGCTTCGGGCGTATTGACGGTGGCTTGATCAGCCGTCGGCGTGGCAAGGTTTCCTTTTTTTGTGTTTATAAACGCCGTCTGGATAAATAAGTCCATTCTCTTATCGGATACAACTGCAGAGACGGTTGTTCTTTCATTACCGTTTTGAATAAATAAAATAACTGGTTTACCGTTATATAGTTTTGGGGACAAAACTATATCATCTGCATTTTGAACAACCTGTGGGAATTTCAGATAATCATCAATAGTGATAGCTCTTTGGCCACGTGGTTCTTCTTTGGTTTGGTCGCCATGATCTTTGTTGATCTTTAGAATTTCATCCGAGGATAGTGAACAATTATAGTTTTCAACATTTATACCGGTGTTCCTTTTAATCGCATCCGCCAACTCAACCGAGACTGCACCAAAATAAATCTTTTTATCAGCAATTTTCCCCGACAAAGAATCTTCCACAAACTTCTTGAATTGCGCATCGCTTTCGTAGAGAACTATTCGTTTACTTGTAGCCCAATTATCCTTTTGATGCTGATTATAAGCGTTAAGACCATACTTCACTCCAACATTTGCGGTGGAGTTCTTTTTATCTTTGGAATCCCAAACACGCTTGAGACGGTCGTTTAGATACTCGAGGTCCTTGGTCAAAGACCGGTCCTGAACGTCGCCACGTTTCTTGAGTGCTTTCAGCTTGTCCTTGATCCAATCCCATATCCTTTGAAAAAGATTACGGTCGGTCTTGGCAACCTCGGTCAAGGCCTCCATAGATTTATCAACATTCTTACCGAACAGTAACCGCTCACCCACGAAGTCGGCAACGATCTCCATTTCGGCCATCTCGACCGTAAAACGCTCTCGTAAGCCTTCAGGTATTTCTGTTGAGTTCTTGTATTGCTCGTATTTAAACTGGGTATAAGCCTTGATTGCCTCTTCATAGGTGCCATCAAATGCGGTGTCATTGACCGTCTCTAGACTATCATAGCAATACTGTGCAAACGCAGGGCTGTTCTTGAACAGATAATTCTTGAAGCCGTCATACCCCTTTTTCAACTCAAAATGATGCACCAACTCGTGTTTGAATATTACTGTATACATATCGCTGATAGACATCTTCGGATTCAAGAATATACAATGCGTCTCGAAATTGTAGTACGGGGCTGTAAGCTTCTCATCCCACCACAATTTAACGCCGAACAGCTTGGCAACACTCTCGGCCTGCATCATTCTGGGGCTTCTATACACGCCTGTAGCAAAGTCAAACGCCTCATCATGAACGGTTCTCTCACGCAAGACATCCTTGTCAGGCGCATTAGTAAATCCACCCTGCTCGGACACTCCATATTTATCTGCATCCTCTTTCTGAGCACGTCGCTTTGAGGCAATCTGTTCATCGTTCAAGAACTCATTGGGAATATACTTGAGAAATTTTCCGTCGGAAGGGTTGATTTTTGCAAACAAATCGGGTATACTAATATCGGAGACAGGTAACAGGCGTGTCCGCATCTCTTGGGATGCCGTATCGCCCACGACGCTTGTCTCTATTTTTGTAAGTGCTACAGCAAGATACAGTCTGTTATTATTGTCGATATATTGCTTGACTTCAAACTGAACCGGTATGATACTGTCGCCATCACGCATAACGCTAAGCAACACATAAACCTGTTTCAAGCGCGCGTTTTCCTTATTTGTACCCTTTCCTTTATCGGTGTGAGTTTCAATAAGAACAGCGTTATCAAGTAGCTTTTGTAAATTAGCTGCAGCTTTTGCAAAATCGGCCTTAGTTCCACCGTACAACGTTTCCTGGGAATTGAGGCTTTTCCTTACACCGCCGGCAGTGAATTCAAACTCAATATCTCCAACAGCAGTCGAGGAGTACTTTTTAAGGAATCCTAACTCACGGAACTTTTTCAGCAAGGCTTTTTCGACCTTACTTTTTATATTTTTTTTGAGATCTTCAAAATCAAATTCTTCGCTATATTCGGTGCCCACCTCAACAGGAGTAATAGACTTGTTTCGGAGTATTTCAGCACGCTCAGATTCGGACATGTTTACTGTTATTTCTCGAAACGTTTCAACAATTTCACCTTCGGCAGAAACGCCGGTCTCCCCAACTTTCTGTACCTCAGCTCGCCGGCTCACTTCGGCCATAATAGCTTCACCTTTGATAACCCCTTCAGAGTCTGCAAGTCCTGCGGACTCTAAATTTTTGTAATACTGCGATTGAGGATCGATGCCGATATCAGCCGCTTTAACACCGTTGCCACCCTGAGCGATCTGTGAAGCTTTAACCAAAACATTCTGAGGTAGATCAGCCAACAACTGACCTTGATGCGTATTAAGGTCAGTATACGCTTCTTCCATTCGTCCCAATAGCGAAGATGTCAGTTCCTCTTGAATAAAGCTTGTGTCATTTTCACCGATTGGTGTAATTTCCTTATATCGATCGGCAGCATATTCCCTGGCAACGTTTTGAAGCACATAATCACGATCCATACTGACAACATTCTTGAATGTTTCCTTTACCTCGTCAACAGTTTTTGCATTAGAAAATCTTGACTGAATATCACTGACCAAAGCATTATAAAGCCGGCCAAGATTTTTATCTGATATGTTATCGGCAGTGTTGTGCTTAAGAATGCCTTTGATGGTTGAATTGTCTTTAATTGATTCAGCGTATTTGAATAGTCCTGAAACTCTATCTTCATCCTTTTTAAGATCAGCGCCAAGACTAATATTAGCTTTGGTGTTGGAATAAAGTGCTCCCCCACCGAACACAGCCGCTCCGGCACCGCCTGAAGCAAATCCGCCGACTGCAGCCCATATAACATCGTATAGGCTTTCAGATAACGCCTGGCTATGTGCATCCTCAAGGCTCATACCGCCATCGACCAATTCCTTAACACGCAGATTATATGTCGACTTCTCGTCCATGATCATCTTGTCAAAGACCTTGTTGGACATCTCGGTCAGAACCTCTTCGGAGGCTTCAATTCCTGCCTGCTTCACAGTGTTCTTGAAATATGCTTTAGCGGAATCGACCGCTGCGGAGTTTTTAAGCAGTTTATCAATTGATACGTACTCGAAAACCATCTCGGCAAGACCCGCGGCAACGCCTCCCCAGAACACCTGATCTGTCGTGCCTCCGCGGTCATATATATCCTCTGCCGCATCAGCAGATGCACCCAAACCGGCAACGACCGAATACGCAGTTCCAAAAGCCTTACCGCCAACGATGCTGTCAACCGTTGACATACCGATGTTGTAAGCCTCTGCAAGCACATTGCGACCACCAATCTCCCAGTCGGAAGATTCCGCAATTCCTTTAGCTGTTTCGCTTCTTATAGCATTGGTTCCGATTCTCAGATGATTGGCCTGTGAGTACGGATTAACCTTGCCCTCGGTAATACGGTCCGATATATTATCCACCGCACCGAATACCCCGCCGATCATTTTCATAGGGATAGAAACGACGTTAAGGCCGATCTTGGCACCAACACCCAGCTCGGCAATCTTGCCCTCAAGCTTTGCTTGATATCTCTGACCGAATTGAGGCTCAAGCAAAGATAAATACTCCAAAGCTCTTTCTTTGCCTTCACGCACAAGTGTGTATTGATATGTAAGCTTCTCGTCCTCGGTGATCTGGTCCCAATGATAATCCTTGGCATGGAACATCATATCACCGATATACTTCCCTATGGATGAGCTTTGATGGTACTGACCGTCAAGATCCTTGTTATCAAGATAGAAACCCAAAGGGTCTTCTATTTCAGGAATATTACGGTAATATTCCTCTTTGGCCTCACCGTCAGCCATACTGTCATATTTCTCAAAAAACGAAACCAACTCATCACCCGTCGGATTATCAATGTATTTTGAATAGTTCGATTTAAACACAGCCATATTGTCAGAGCCAAGCTTATTGGGCATTTCGGTAAATTCAGCCAGCTTTGAATTGGCTTGAAGCGTAGCTTTTGCAGTTTCAAGGTAAGACAGCCGCTCTTCCAATTCCTTTTCCTTGTCTGATTTGGTGCGAGTGACATTCTTTTGATCGAAATTGGTAGCGCTCGAGTTTTTAACATTCTTAAGTTGTTCTGACACGTTGCTAATCTGCGTGTCAATGTCAGATATTGCTTTGTCGTAGCTTTTCTTATCGGAATACTGCGTATTGTACATCAGTCCGTTCAGTATATTGAGCTGGCGCTGATATGTCGCAGCTTCTTCGGGAGTCCTATGGTCGACTATTGTCTGCAGTCTCACGCTGTCTTCCTTCATCTGATCGTAGGTCGCCCCCGAATATTTGGATTTAAACAAAGCGTCATTATAATCGTCCTCGGTAGCATATTTCTCCACGATCTTGTAGTCGCTCTTCCTCGCTCTTTTATCCTGGTCAATATTAAGCTTTACGTTGGTTGCCAACTCCTGCAGTTGGTCACGTACCGACGGTTCTAAAAGGCTGCCATTAAGCTGCGCATAGGTTTCTATTTTTTCTGCACGTGATTTTAGGTCACCGCCTGCAGTATCAATAGAATTATATCTGTCTTTAATACTCTTATATGATTTATTGTTTTGGTATTCATTGAGCTCACGAATATACTTGTTGGAATCAGCAATAAAGGACTGAATATAATTACTGTCAACACCAAACGTATAAGCACCGCTTTTGATGCTTTGCTTGACCTTTTCAGCCTTGCTCAGGGTCGGTGTGGGAGCTTTATATTCACCGCTTTTTATTTTAGCTTTCAATTCGGACGGGGTCATCGCCATATTACTTCTCCTTTACTCAAATGATCTGATAGTACATATATAATTCCGCGGCTTCAGGTTCGGTTATTTGATTCTTTTCCAAAGCCTCATCAATTGCTTCTTCCACAATTGAAGCATAGTAATATCTCTCTTCAATGCTTTCGCCGAAGGTTCTAAGGTTAAAACCAACCTTTTTATCGATTGCTTTTTTCATCTGATCAACTCGGTCAACCTTTGGATCGAAGTATATGTACCCATATTTACCATTTACGTCCAACCCAACATTTTTAAGAACATTGTAATCATTGTCATCGAGGCCGTAGTTAACAGCATAGTTGTTAACCAAAGCCCACTTGTCATCATCACCGTAATCACCTGATGTGATCTTGTCCAGAAGACTTGTTCTTGCCGAAGCCTTAGCTTTGGTACTTTCGCTGATAGCGTTTGCTGCTTTAGTCTGTGCATCGAGGTCAGCTTTATACCTTGCGGTCTCCTCTTCCAACTCCTTGTTGTATATGGAAGTTGCCGCAGAGCGATCGCTATCGGCATAACTTCTCTCAAGGCTCGCAAGGTCAGACTTTCGATTCTGTTCAATACCCGAAATTTCTTGCGCCACCGCCAGAGATAATGCCTCCATGCCAGCCTGCTGTTGACGTCGGATCTTAGCCTGGTTATTCGCATGACTAAGTTGAACCGCCGTCATCTGTGTCCTACTCAGACCGGAATTCGTATCACCGGTGTTTGTAAGATCTCTCAGTATCATATGCTCGTTAATACGCCTTTGAACTGCGTTTTCATCCAACAGGCTTTCATACGATTGTTCTATTGCTTTCTTTTCGGGTTCAAAAGCATCTTTAACGCTTTGAACCTGCGTATCATACATACTGTCGATAAGCTTCTTATCCGCCTCAAGCTTTGGGGCGGATAATTTTGCTTGTTCTTTTAAAATATCTTCATACTTCCTGCTCATTTTGCACCTCCTAATTGCTTGTACTGCAAGGACATCGAGCTGATAACCAGCTCGCCGTTACAGGATACACGGGCACCAAAACTCACAGTGCCCTTGGTATATGGGAAAAGCCTGTATGGATGGATATAACTCGGAGAACGTATTTCAGCACTTTCTCCTTCAAGCGTGATCTCGTGCTCATCAGACACCTTTCGTTCCGATATAAACTCTACAGATATAGATTTACCGTCGTTATAGCCGAAAGAAAAATTCACTATAGGAATCGATTTTAGCCTTGCCGGCTGACCGAAATCAAACAGTTTAGTTTGAACAAAACTGTTAATATGAACACTTTTTAGGTCCATCACCCATTCGTCGCCGTTATATATGGCTCTGTTGACTGCATCATCACCATAACTTCCGTCCATATACAAGACGCCAAGCGAGATATAAGCGTGATCGCCATCTATTCCCGACTTGGTTAATGTCGGGAATATCAAACAGTCACCAACAGTTCCTATTGCGGCAGGAAGAACAGGTAATTCCCAATAGTACCAAGGAATGTGGATGTTTGCGTCTTCCGTCTTAGAGTATGAGGCAACTGCATTAAAGCCATAGCAGTTGTAGTCCATCAAATATAGATGATCATCTACCATGAGAATGTAGTGGCCTTCATAATCGGCCGAACAAGCCTTTTTAAGGTTTTTTTCAGCCTTCAGACGACTTTCAACCATTTCAGATACGTTAAAAACAGCTCTTTCGTTATATTGATTTTGCGATATCAATGTATACACCTTGCCGTTGGAATTGGCCCACACAAGTCGGTTACGGCACAGCTGTATTGTGTCAGGACAGTCACAACCGATACTATCGTTAACTAAGGTCAACGGGAAGTATTCAACCTGCGATGCAAGATCAATAACTCCCTGATTCAGGAAATTCTCTGCACTCGGTGCATTAGCCTCGGAATAACGCGCCTGAAAAAGTTTGCGTTCTTTGAAAACTATAAGCGTATCATACATCTTGCCGAAGGCTGTGACCTTTTGGGTCGTGTCATCGACATAACGTGTGCAACCCTCAGGGAAATACAACGGGTTGTTAATGTATGACCACACCATAAGCGACTTTTCGTTTTCCTGTTCATTGCCACACAAAAACAACCGTGTTCCGCCGTATAGGCCATGGAAATTACCACCGAACCACGTCGAACGTGTCATGCTGAAGACTTTGTATATATTTTCCTCGGGGTTAAGCCTCGGCAGAGTCAGTTCCATGTTATCCTCAAGGAAATCCTCCTTGGTTAGATACGTCATTACCGTATATTCCTCGTTGTAATTTTCTTCAAAGAAAATGTACCAACGATCGGCCGTCATAATGAGGTTGTCCGCCTTGTTCGGTTCAACCTCGCATCCGTAGCCATTTCGGTCAAGAATAACGCAATGCTCGGCAACTGTACCGTCGATTTGCGTAATTTTAGCCTTAACAGTCTTCCCTGCCATATCTGATGTCAACTCTTCTGGCAGCATATACTTCATAGGCAGCTTGGTAATTTCGCTTGTAAACAAACTTTTATTTACAGTAGAAAACACCGCTTTGTAATAATTACTGATAAGGTTATGACTGTAAAGTTGTGTACCGGTATAACTAATATCGCTATAAGTTATTTCATCACCGTCACTGTCGACCATCACAAGCGTTCCGTCCATTTTGCAATGATCGTACACAATCGGTGCATAGACGTCTTCATCCAAAACAGAACAAGCGTTCCACGCACCATCATTTTCAACGAATTTAACAATACCGTGGTTCTTTGATCCACCTTCATTTTCCCCCGACCACAAGCAATATATATCGTTGTTAAACTGATACAGTAGATATGTTGCGTTTATCATATAATCGTTAGGGAACGGTACGGATCCAACTATTATTTTTTTGCTTGGCTCGGCCTCATTTACAAACCACAGAGCCACCGATATGTTGAATTTACCATTACCGTATCCACGCATTTCGGCCGCAACGAGATTGTAACCACCGCCTTTTTTCTCACCGGTAGATGTATCAACACCACGATCCTCAAAATACTTAATATCCTGATATACATAACACTTGGTCTCCGGCGAAATGGCATGACTGGCAGAATAATCCGACTTGTTTTCACTTGAGTTTAATCTCGGTCTCGTACGCAGCGCGCCATCCTTAAACCACACGTTCTTAGCATCGGTCAATTGGTTGTCCTGTACACCGGACAGGCCGTCACGTAAATTCAATCCACCCGATAGTTTAGGAATGTTAAGGGTATATGTCGGTGTTGATTTCATAAGTGGAAAATTCATAATAATTCCTCCGTTTTAATAATCAGGATACGGGATATCATCCACCATATCCTCATAGTGAGACAGTGATACCCTTCTTTTGTTATAAATGTTCATAAAATATCGCTGTTTGTCAGCATCCCCAAGAGATTCGGCTATAAAAGCCGCTACGCCATAGGGCATTACATTGTGAACTATACTCTCCGGCAACTGTATTTCGTCTGCAAGCGACAGTTCCTTAAATCCTTCTCTGTTAAGACAAAAGAAAATATCGGAATAAACTGTGTCAAACGCAACCTTTGACGAAATTTGAAAACGTGCATCTGATGTATTACCAAGATCGTCGTTGTAGCCGAGAAGAATAATTGCCTTAGAGATCAATTCCTTAACCGTCATACAACTGCCTCCTGTTCTGTATCACCGTCGCCAACGTTCTGCATAGCGCCTCTCATCCGTACCAAAGCCGCCTGCTGCTGTTCGGGTGGTAGCTGAGTAAACTTTCGGTATCCTTCAGGATCCTTCGCTGCCCACAATTGCAGAATATTTTCATCCGATAATTCGCCGTTCTTATAGTGAGCTTCAGCGGCAGCTTCAGCTTTAGCTTTCTCTTCGGCCAAAAGATCGGTCTTGTTGGGAATTATTCCTGCGGGCACACGTTCAAGATATTGTAGGAAATTGATGTGTCGTGCGTGCAACAGGTTGTCCAGCGTTGCTATCGAAACAGCCTCACTTCGCATTGTCGAAGCACCGACATCGATCTTTGCGTTTATGATCAAATTCTTATAGCGCTCGGCGCTGAATGCGAAATAACGAACACCGTTTTTGTCGGTTATCTTAAGCTTACGGTCACCGTACATATGAAGCCAAAAATCAGCCCATATGCGCGCAATATCCTCGATCATGTCATAGAATCGGTTTATATGCACCTGCAACGGAGCCTTTGATGCCTCCTGCAACTGAATAATTGCCGCGGCATTATCAGGCCGCATATTGCCTAAAGCAGCATCGTTCGCGCCGCTATCCGACAACGTATTGTTTGCAAGATTTTCAATACCGTTTATGAATTGCGAATTAAACTGCGGCGGTGTGACAAACCTGACCGCCGTCTGCATATCCTCGGCAGTACCGAATACCTTATACGTTCTGCCCGGAGTGTTTGAAAACGCTTCGGTTATAACACTACCGTTAACAAGCGTGATCGGAATTCCCGAGGTCATCATGCTCCACACCTCAGCCGACAGCGCACGGTTGACCGCTATTTGGTTTGGTATCATGTATGTAATATCACTAATCCCGTATATACTGCCGCGACGAGGCTCCCAGCTCATCTTGGCTATCGGATAGGATTTTATTTTCATATCAAAAGGCTTTCTGATAACGGTTCTTTTACAAACACGTGTACACATAACCTTGTAATCGCCGTTATTGTCAAACTCCTTGTAGAGCTTGGTCAAAACAGTCACGCGTTTTACTTCCCGAGACTCAACGGTGTCATTATCATTAAAGTTAACGCTATAACCTTCGTCGTCATCAGGCTTAATAGTGTCTATATCATTTTTTGAAACACCGTTTCTTTTAGCCTCGCGCTTTACCTCGTCAATGTGAAGACGCTGTGCAATTATGATAAACGGCTGCCGTTGGACATTATCGGTATACGGATCGCCGAATACCACCTGCGAAACATTCAACACTTCAATGTTGAGATCACCTTTTATTGCGACCTGACGGGCGTTATCGGCATAAAGACCTGTTTTAATTGCTTCATCCCAAAAGCACCATACGATTGTGGTGCCGTCAACGCCAGCATTACGCAGGGCCATCCATTTGATCGTTTCAAATTTGACCCTTTCGGCAGTTGTTCTGAAATAAGATGATAATGCCTCCATAACCACGGATATCTCATCGTCACTGACCTCACTGTCTTTGGGCGTTTCACCGTTCATCATCGATTCCTTAATTTTTTGTCGGCTCTCAGTTTCCTCTGCAACAAACGGAATACCTTCAGCAGTATAGTTTACAGCCAAAGGATTAGAGGCAATATGAGAAAATTTGAAATCATGGATTCTTTTGATCAAAGGACGTCTTAACAAAGGACGGTCCTTTCCAAATCTGGCACCGTGCCAATGGTCACCAACATAAAAGCGCTCGTTGACCTTTGCCTGCTCTGCGATTCCTCTTTCACCAATACTGTTCTTGTGCTCCGTGCCTTTTTCATATTCACTGAATATTTCCTTTGGGGTTATAGATTCATTTTTCATTATAGCCAAACACCTCTCTTTTCAAAAAAATACCGCCGCCCCAAACATAAGCGCGGCGGTATTTTTTTGGATTATTATTTTGCCTTACCGGCACCCTTGGGCTTTTCCTCACCCTTGGGCTTTTCTTTGATTTCCTTATAGCCAAGGCCTTCCAGCCTTTCCTGCTCACGCGGATCGTTGATTTCAAAGGTAATGTTACCGTGCTTATTAGTCAGCTTCATACTTTACCTCCGAATTAAACGGGACTGTAAGCAGCAAAAATATGATCTCTGCGAGACTTCTTGATAAAGGCATCGTAAAGGATACGGTACTGCCAGTTGTAGCCCTCCTTAGGCTGGTAGGTTTCGGGCGTAAACACACGAATCTTAGCGTGCTTAATAACAAGGGCAATGTCCTTTTTAGGAACAACAAGCATTCTGACGTTCTTAAGACCACCCTCAGCATCGGTGTTAGGTTCAAAACCAAATTTTCCGTTGATGCCATCATGGAAGAGATATGCGCTCTTCATTCGAGCACTCGGTACGGGGATGATGTAGGTGTTGTCGAGACGCTTAACTCTGAGGTCAATGCCACCCTGCTTAAAGTTTGCTACATCAACCATCTTCTGAAACTCACTCGATTTACGCATTGCTGAATAAGCCTCGCGGTCAACAAACGCAAAGTTTTCAGAATTATATCCGCATACATCACCGACATTGTCAACAAGATCAACCAGCTGACCAAACGGTGATGTTTCGCTGAAGGTATCGATCTGATTAGATGCATTTGCGACACCAAATGCCGACGAAAGAACATAAGCGTCCTTTTCAGGAGCAACGTGTTCTTCGATGTAATCACCCATATCGTGACCCATCAGTTTATCTACGGTGATGCCAGATTCATCAATATCCATAGAGTCCATAAAGAAGCTCTGTGATCTCTCCATCTTCAACTGATAGAGTTCACGAGTCACGGTAATATCACCCTGGGAATATCCGGCGCCATTTCTTGCGTAATTACCCAAGCCAACAAAATCTCTGCTGGCCAGATATACTCCGTCATTTCCAACAAACTTGGCACCAAACGCATTATCAACAAAAACGCCGGTTACTGAGCTCTGAATCAACTTCTGATCCAAAACATCACTGGGATAAAATTTTGCAGTTGCAATACTGTTTGACATTTTAAATACACTCCTTTTTCATATACGATCAATTTCCGAAAAGAGCCTTCTTAAAGTCTGAAAAGCTCTCTTCACTTATGTCTGCTACACTCTGCATCGATCCCGCCGATGCCGCCGCAGCTGCTTTGGCACTTTCCTCTGCCTTCTTCACCGCTTGGCCTTCACGATGTCGATGCAAAAGATAAGCACTCAACAGATCTTCTCCTTTGGCTGCCGCTGATTTTACCGAGTTCGGCAAGCTCTTATAATCAGATACCTCAGGGAACTCCTTTTGGAGCTTAAGAAAATCCTCGGCAATTTTGGACTCACGGGTCTGACGGGCTGTTTCCTCAGCTTTTTTACGGCCAAGGATAGCCTGCTCGTACTTTTCCTTTTCACGTGTTCGGTAAAGTCCCATAAGCTCTTCAAGAGCATCCTTGTCGGTGACGCGGGTCTCAAGCTCTGCACGATATGATTGCTCACGTGCATCAAGCTGATTTTTCAAGTAGTCATCGACCGAAACGCCTTGAGCAGTAGCAAGATAGTCAAGTTTCTGATACACACCCTCAAGTTCTACACCTCTTTGGGCGTAGTGCATAGCCTCGTCGCGATTCAAGGAACGCACTTCATTATCATTGATCCTCAACTCTATGTACTTATCCGAGCTATCAGAAGAACCGTCAGGTCCATCGCCTTCATTGTTGCCTGTACCGTCTCCGGCACCTTCATCGGTGTTTTTTACACCGTCAGCACCTTCACCGTTTTGAGTGTCGGTCCCCTTTTGACCCTCTTCACCTGCGGCAGGAACATTATTATCAGATGCACCTGCATCATTTCCTGCCTGTTCAGCGGAGTCAAATTCAAAATCTTCTCCAAACATTTTTATACTTCCTTTCTAATATTTAATTATCGTAGCCATCATAGCTGTTAAACTGTTCGTTTACTCTTTGCTGTCGCTTTATTTCTTTTTCGGCATTCATCTCAGCCTCAGTATCAGGCTTAGGCAAAGGCGCCTTTTTAACACCAATCTCCAACCTGCCGAGAATGACACCAATGCAAAGCATAGTAGCACTCAACGCAATAATCGAAATAACCAAACTCATCCGTCCCAACCTCCTTCCATGTCTTCGGCATAAATGCCGTGATATTCGTTGTAACGCTCCTCTGCTGTCAGCCTTGGTGGTTTAGTCGGGTCTTGTTTAGACCACAGCTTACGCACCAAAGATGCCAACGAATCGGGTGCGTCATCATGCTCGGCACCTTCGTTGTAATCGCACACCTGTGCAATATACTCCTCATCGGTTCCCTTCACAAAGATCACGTCTTTCCATTCGGATTTGAGATACGAAGTGATCTTTAAAAACTTATTCATTGATTCGTGATACTCGTTAACTATCACATTCTTTTTGCGAAGGTCCTTGGCAAGATACCCCTTGTCCGCATTGTTCTCGCAAGATACACGCAATGCGTTAAAGGCAATGTGATACTTAATAATTTCATCAACACAATCATCAATGTGTTTACGCCAGAGTTTACCAAATACGTAGTATTTACCACCCTTCTTGCGCAGGATAGTCAATGCCGTATAATCTTCACCGCTGTACGCCGCATCGATGTGTGTTTCACCCTGCTCTGCAAGTGCAGGATCCGCATCTGTCACAGGATCAGTGAAAAGCACATCCTCTGCCGCTATGTGTCGTAGCTCATAGTTGGCAGCGAATAGCGAAGCGGTCATATGGCTTTTTATTTCATTGAGCTCGTCCGCATCAATAAGACCTGTGCTGTAGCAGTCATATCGCTTGGGGTTGGGCATCAATGTGAAGCAATCATCAGGATGCCACGGTGTACCTGTGTTGAATATTCGGCCGCCACGGTTTTTAACGTTCTGTAGCTCCTGGTATAATATCTTCGTCCGATCTCGGTCAGCCTTGGACATTCGGTCTTTTACATTGACAATATCGTCCGTAAATATCACATCGAAATGCTTACCTGTCACCGATGATCCGATACCCATACCGACAAGCTGCGATGTGCCTTTGATATCTGTTGTGAGATTGGTATTGATCTCGGTGGCGGTTTGTGTTGTCATACGAAGTTCAACACACCAGATGCATAACACGATGTATAAAGTCCGAGGATCCTTCAGAATATTCTGGACCTGCTTGATTATCTCTTTAACGTCGGTGTCGGTTTTTCGCATGAACAACACTCGACAGTTTGGAAACAGAATGATAATGATAGCCAAGGCCAAAGACATGCACGTCGTTTTGAACGAACCTCGGTGCGCTTGAAGCGTCTCATCGGATTTTGTACGCACCATTTCGATGATCCATTGGTTGTGCAGCTTGCCAAGCTTTGTAAAGCCCAAAAGATGGCCGAACTTATACGGAGTGCGGATAAGTAAATCAATTGCTTGTCTCCGTGTCATTGATTATTCGCTCCACCTCATTGATCATTCGCTCCACCTCTTCTATGGCTTCAGCGTCAACCGTTGCCACAGATATCTCATCCTTCGGCTTTTCACCTATGGAATCTCGGAGTAAAGCTATAGCATCCAGGTTTCCTCGGGCAGCTTTGTCAACCAAATTGCAAGCAATTGCCTGAGCATAATTTCGATCACCTTTTTTGATTCCGAACTCGTTAAAAAGGAATATGAGATCAGGGTTTATAACCTTTTTGTCAAGTGCTTTTTTCATTGCGCTTTGCAAGCGTCTTGTCTCTCCCGATTTTTTGCCGCCTTTCGACTGTTCCTCTTTAGTTAGCTTGTGTCCTCCAGGCTTTAAATTTTGCTCGTTAGCCATAGTTTTCCTCCTTCTTTGTTTGGTCTTTACATCCATCATAAAACACTTCATAAACAAAATGTCAGCCCACCACCGCAACATTTTTGAAAAAATTTCAAAAACTTTTTAAAGGTGATAAACTGACATTTAATTTTAGCTTTTGTAGCCTGCTCGGAAGGTTTATTTTTGCTGATTACGTTCAAACCGTTTCATATTGACTCTCTCGTGCATATCGGCAATGGGACAACGCTGACATATATGATAACAATGCTCTTGTATATATTTTGTTTTCTTTTTTTCGCCGGAGAACCATAAATGTACCTTAGTGCCGTGGACGATGCCTTCACAGACGATATAATTGGGCTTGTCCTTGACATAAAAAGGACACTTAACGCTTGCCGAATTGTAAGATGTAGACATTTTAACCCTCCTTTTTGGCTTTGGCCTGCTCGGCTTTTTCCTTTTCCTCTTGCTCGAGCATCTGCACATATTTACCGTATGTAAGTGAACGAGAATGTGTCTCGTTGTATTTCTTAAGATCTGCCATGATTTCACGCATAGATTTATGCTTCATAACTTCCCCTCCTTAAAACGTCACGCAAATGTTGAGCACTGCGGCCGCTACCCAATACAACGCCATCTTGTAATCCGAATGAAATGCATAAGGGATTGCCGCCAAGCCTTGCAGGATAATAAGGATCAACGGAAAGATCTTATTACTCATTGGTGACCTCCTCGGATTCACGGGTGGCGTAAGGCACGCTGTAATCCTCTGTCAGCTGACAACAATCAAACGGCGTAGTTGCCCTTCGTATGGTGCACGGCTTAATCGACATGATAATATAGCCTGCTCGGCAGTATTTCAGATCGTTCAATATGTAATCGATATACACAAGACAGCTGTTGCCGGTATAGCATCTGCGCTTGGCGTCATATTCATTCAACGCCAACAGATCACCAACGTGATACGGTCGGTCGAACTTTCTGACTTCAAAGCTCTTGCGACCCGAAATAACCTCAGCGAAATACTCCGGCGCAATTTTTAATTCATGTATCATTTCCATCCTCCTATTCATTCAAAAGATAAAACTTAAACCAATCTGGCAGGTTGCTTGTAGAAATTAAATAAGCACCACCAAAAGTAATAATTGACCCGATAATAACGATGACAATGATGATAAACAAAGCTATCATCTCACTATGGTCTTTTTTACGACCCATTGTTCTTCCTCCTCTACCAATTCTTTATAGGTTTCAGTAATATCCCAACTATTCACATAACCGTCGCCTAAATTATTTACTTTTACTTTTTCTTTCAACCTCTCCGCAAACTCCCTACATGCTTCGGCTTTGATTTCAGCTTTAACCTGTTTTGCATACAAATCTTGCGCCTCATTCAGTCCATCTTGAAAAGCGGTGTCTGCATTTTGAGAAAGAATGGTATTTTCTTTCTGCAACCTCTCGATCTCTGCATCTGCTTTATCAAGCAACCGTTTCTTGACATTGATTTCCGCCTGTTGCCTCAATACCTCTGCCGTTAGGCTGTTGATACGGTCAATAGTTACATTTATCAAATATTCCGTTGGCATTCTTTTATTTTCTATAACAACTATCCAAGCCTTAACAATCTCTTTATCGGTCATTGTTTACACCTCACTTTTTCTCAAATAAATGCTTTAAATACTCGTTGCCTGTGTTTTCAACAGAAAGGGTAATTACACTACCGGGGAATTTCCAATCCTTAACGATAAGGCAATCATAATCTGTGCAACTATATCTGTTGGTATCAGACATTCTTATAGTTTTATAGCCTTCTTCACTTAAAGCACCTTCCAAAAGGTCAATAAGTTCTTCTGCTCTTTCGTCTACATATCCACCTTTTTTAATCATTGTTTGTCACCGCCTTCTAAAAATTTTACAAATTCATCAAAACAATCTTCACACAGGTCAATTCTTTGTCCAAAACCGCTTCTCGGTTCTCCAACTCCCCAAAGTGTAATCTTTGCCGAATATTCCTTTAAAGCATAAGTAGGACAATAACACCCTGTAGGATTGATTATTTCTTTTCCGCATCTATTACACACGATTTCTATTTTCTGCGACATTCCTCCTCACCGCCTTTCTCGGTTGGGTGGTCTTTAAGTAAATTCTTTAACGATCTAAGCAAAGGCATAACCTGCTCCCACTCATCAATAATGAAATACATTGTGTGGAATATATCGCATATGTTTTCAACTATGTAATCACTATCTTCAGGTGTAATACCAAAACAATTTCTTCTGACAAGGTCTTTGATTTGATGTATCCGTTCCAAATCTTCAGTTACTTTCATTACCCCTCAACTCCTTCAACCCACGTTCCGCTTCTTCTTCGGTGAGGAAAATAAAACAAGGCTCATAATATCCAAAAAACTTTTCGCCATTCTCAACCCTTATTGTTAATTTATTGTGGCGATTTAAGTGTATATCAACAACTTTGCCCTCATACACATTCCAACGCATACAATGACCTTGTCCTTGACTTACAACATACACCGTATCCCCCACCTTACAAGGCGGCACGATCACACCGTTTGCAAGAAGGTGGTCGGCAGTAAATTCACTAATAGACACATCAAGGTTTGTATTGTTACGCCACTCTTTATATGCCTTTGTTATCAACTCAATCAGCTTTTCTCTATCGTTTCTTTCCATAAGCATCAACCTCTTTTATAAGTTTTGTATATTCTTTATCTGCTTTTTCAGCATCTTTAAGCAATTGTTCAGCCTTTTTAAGTTCGCTCAAAGGAATATCAACCACCTTTTTACCTTCATGCTTTTTTAATATTTCGATATACTTCTGTCGGCAACTATCAGCAATCTGGCTCCAACGCTCTGATTCGGCAAGTTTTTTCTTTATTCGGTTATATTCAACCTCATGAAGAATCGTATTAAGGCGGTATTTATCAAGAAGAGTAAGCCGATCGATAATGTATATCAGTTCATCCTTAGTGCAGTCCTTAACGGTCATTCGTATCACTCCTTTTATTAAACGTTAATCTCCAGTTGCAAGCATTCAGGACAAGCCAACATCTTCTCATTAGCCTCGGCATAAAACTTACGATCAACCTCAAACCCATAAGCGTTACGGTTAAGTTCTCTTGCGGCTCTCAGAGTTGACCCACTACCTGCACAAGGGTCGATAACAACATCGCCTTCGTCTGTAAAAATCTCGATCAGTCTCTTTAACACATTGACGGGCTTCTGTGTTGGGTGGATTTTTGGATATTTCTTACTGTCCCGTTTCCACTCAAACCAATCAAATACCATTTTTCCTGTACCTCTTATTGGCTTTCTTGTTTCGGGGTCAATCTGTCTGCCGTTGTTAAACTTAGGCAGTTTATCTCGATATAAAACAACTGCGTATTCTGTCGCGCCGACTATTTTCATATTTGCTTTTAATACTTGTGCTGAATAGTTTTTAATAAAGAAAAGAGGATAACTATTCATAAACCCATATTTTTTGCCATACTCAATAACGGTTGGTATCTGCTCAAAAGCACAGAAAACAATCATGGCAGGCGCTTTTCCTTTTTCTTTCGGCTCCTTAATCAAAAGGCGGTTGCAGAAGTGCATATATTCCGCAATTTTGAACTGTCCGTCAGAATTAAAAAAACTTGATTTTGCATGTTTGCTTTCACCGTTTTTATTGTCGCCCCCCTCATACCACATAGGGTTTGATGCAAATGCATTTACACCGATGTTATACGGAATATCCGCAATAACCAATTGTGCCTTTGGTATGTTGTAGCGTTTGTAGTTTTGAAAGTTATCGTGATATAATTCACATTTTATCATCCTCTACTCACCCCAATCCAAAGCCTGTCCGCATTCACTGCAATGTTTACCATTTGATATAAAAGCATGGCAATTAGGACAATGGCATTTTGTATTCCATCCTGTTGTACCTTTAAGCGAAATATTAACCTTTTTCGGTATCTGCTTTTCAAGGGCAGAGATAATAGCAGGCTTATTCAACAGCACAACCTCGTCAATGCCTCGCTCTTTAGCAATTTTTATGATTGCCTCGGTTACAGCATTATCCAATGCTTCTACAGATTCTACCCAAAAATTGTAGCTCCCTTTAATTGCAATTTCTTTGAGAATTTCATCTTCTGACCTCGGAGTCAATTTATCGGAATCTGAAATTATAATGCGCTCACCAAATTTAATTTTCATTCCCCTCGCACCTCGCTTTGAACCATTCGATCCAACCTTCGCAAAACACACACGTTTACAAAATCCTCTTTAACGGCCGCAACAATTTTTCCGTTTTCCAATGCTAAAACCAAGCCGTTTTTTTGAGCGATCTCATCAGCAATGACGGTAAAAGTCTTTTCCACGGTAATGTCATTTGTTGATATTTCAAAGAACGCCTCATATACAATCGCCATTTATTCGTCAGCCTCGCTTTCCTTTCTCATAATCGGTCATCACGCACACTCTTTTTTAATCAATTTACCGTGTTTTTGTTCTTCAACCTTTAATTCTTGGTTGGAAAAACCTCTAACGCACACACTGTAGCCATCCGCAAAGGTAAACCAATAATATCTATCGGTCATTTCTTTATTTCCTCCTTCTTTGGGTGCTCGGGGAACGGCATCCAACACAAGGCTCTACCGTGGCGGTCGGTACCGCTCCAGCCCTTCATGTATTCCGAATACCAACCACTTTTTACAGTACCGTCTTCGTAAGCAACGATCACGTGCCCACCGGAATGAGCCTGCTCGTCGTAGGTCGGCAATCGGTCATTTGCATTTATCCATTTTGGCATATACTTCTACTTCTCCTTTTCTCCCGCCCCTCCCGACTCGGCCCCCTTGTCTAAAGGGGGCTGGCACGACGTAGTCGTGACTGGGGGATTCCCACGGGAAGATGACACACCGTAAAGTGCGCCGGAGGGAGTTGTTTATGTTTCCTACTCGGCAGCCTTATCTCCACTGCTCAAGCACTGCCTTAACAGCTGACCTCAGTTTTTCGGCGGTGTCAGGATCATTGCCCTGCACCTTAAGCAATGCGCCCTGCATTCGGTTCCAATCCTCCTGCACACGCTCGAAATACAACTTGAATTCGGTGACCTCAGGACTTGCGGCCCTTACCTGCCTTTCCAGTGCTTCAAGACGCTGCGCCGCAATCTCGGCCTGCTTTTCCGCCTCTTTTACAGCCTGCTCGGCAGAGCGTTGCTTTTCGAGTGCCTCGTTTATTGCTTTTTCGGCCTCGGCCTTGGCGCCTTCCTTAGCGGTAGCTTCAGCTTCGGTCTTCATACGGTCAATAACCTCCTGCGGGACCTCGGGATTTTCCTTCAGCGCCTTAAGCTTTTCTTTGGCCTTTTTCTCGGCCTCCTTCTTCTTTTCAAGGTCTGCCTTAAGATTTTCTATTTCTTCCTTCAAGGCACGTTCATTTTGAACAGCCTCATCATCGGCAGCCTTAACGTCGGCCTGCGCCTGTGCTAACCGCTGCGCCAATGCAGACTGCGCATCCTTCGAGGCGGCTAATTCACGCTGAACGCTATCCAACTTAGCGTCGGTATCCTGCAGCTGACGTCGGGCCTCATCACGTTCCTTCAGAAGCTTGTCCAATTCCCTTGTCGACATCCCCTCAACATCATTCTCTTGAATGAAATTTTCACGCTCGTCAAACGGTATTGCCAACAGCTTCAAAGCCTTGGTGTACGGCAGATTCCCAAGCGTTTGGGAATCTGAAAAAGCGCCGAAAATTGTGAACTGTTCAGACCCGTATTCCTTGGCTAATTTCATCATATTGTCGGCCGTGCTTTGGGAAAAATCGACCTGTTCCTTGAGGTATGTTCCCCACTCACCGTAGGGCACCATTGCCTTGGCCTCAATAAGACGTCGACCGATCTCGATTGCACACTGCAAACTGATCAACTGCATCTGCCTTTTAATGGTGCATATCTCCGAGGTTACCGTTTCTATGCCTCGATTAAAATCCAACTGCATTACTTCCTGGTTTGCAACTTCATTACTCATTTTCAAAACTCCTTTATAATTAACCTGCTCGTCTGTTTTTCTTTTTTGTTTTCTTAACCTGCTCGGCACTCTTTGCTATAAACCACGGTCTTAAAACCTCGGCCTTCCAACGGTCAACAAAAGCCCTAACCTTCTTCGGTATCGAATGGCTGTACTTTTTGTTGGGGCCGTGTCTTTCATTGCCATAGCCGTGCAGCTGTACCTCATACGGTGCACCTTGCGTGAATCTGATATCCAAGGTGTAATAACTGCGTTCCGGTCGACGGTACTGTCGCACAAAGAATATAACGTCTTTGCCAGTTATGTGATTCTCACCGTAGCCGCCGACGCAATGATCGAGCACCTGACCCTCGTCAATAAGCTCACCGTTGGTACGTGCTATGCGGATACACAGCTCACCGTCATTCCAATCAAGACCTTTGTACTTCTCAACGTTGGCCTCAAATCCCGCTGCGTATTTCTTTCGGGAATTTACGTCCTTGACGGATCTGTGCACACGGTCAAGACGGTCGTGAACCTCGATAATGTTCTTCGGCCACATTTGTTCGTAGGTGATATTTCCATCGGGTGATAATTCCTCGGCCATAGTACGCACGTCGATAAGGTACTGCAGCACGTCGGCAGGCTTTAAGTCCGGGAACTTATCGAAATATCTCATCAGTTTCGGCAGATCATAGCCTTGATAACCGTTTTCAAGCATACCGACTGTTTGTTGAACGCCTGTAAGGCCTACCTTACGGTAATAGTCATTGAATACTGTTGCAGAGCTATGTTCATCGGTATTGCGGTAGCCCCACCACTCGAATATCAGCTCGTAATTCCACCGCCATTGAGAACCCTGCTTTGCTTCCTGCTTGGTCATTCCTAACATCCTGCTCGGCTTGACCTCATCCCAATTACCCCAACGGAACGCAACGGCATTATTCGTCATCCATCCGTAACCTCGGTTCGTATTGACCTTGTCGTCAATCTCGGTAACAACAGCCTTGCCCCAGCCTGCCTTCAATAGGTTTTCAATCGCACGATTGCTCTGCCAACACTTCAGATATACAGCAGGCCAATTACCGCCTGCTCGGATATATTCTATAATGCCGGTTTTTTCTCCCGTTGTGCCAGTGAGATCGGGGATATCCGACCAACAGAAGCCGCCTATTTTCCTGTGACACACAGACGGCCAATCGTAATAAATGCTTTGGAAGCTGTCTTCAAAACGTGACCTATAAGCCCACTCACGCAGATCTGATGCAACGGTATTCATATATTTGCGAGTATGAGCAAATCTTTTTGGTCTGCCTTTCTCGTCGATAACTATTGCTTCCCGTGGTTTGACCTCGGTCGTGCTATAGCCGTAATCATTGACCTTGCGACTGACAAGCCAAAACACCAACGCTGTGTATTGCTTTATAACCTCTACCGAGCAGACCTGCACCTGGTATGTACGGCCGTGCCGAAGATTAGATTTATGTACCAACTCGACGACCTCACCGCAGAAAGGACATGTGAACTGATCTCCCTCTGTTACTGTCAGTTCTCCCATTGGATTAGTCCCATCCACCCAACCAGGGAAAACCGAGCCATCTTCACCCTCGGCAAAGATAATGGCCTTTTCTCCGGAAGTCGTTTTTGAAATATACCCAGCAAAGCAATCGTCATTGCAGCACGTGAAGTTCACCCACGCACCCCAAGTATTTTTTATCTTTTTCTCGGCCTCTTCAACCTGCTCGGGAGTCATCAGCATACGCATATTTTCGTAATAATCCTCAAGGACCCTTATTGACTCACGGTTAAAAATTGCCATTTCGGAGCCAAGCTCACCGTTACAGTTCCGCTTGACATACTCAAGCATTCCTTTCCTCGGGTGTTCAGGTAATAAATGCCTTATTCTTTCTACGTCCATGCTGCCGTCCACCTCACAAAAAAGCTGATAGATCTATAACCTTCGAGCCTGCCTGCTCGGAAGGCTGCTCCGTGACTTCACCGCCACCGCCGGGCAGTCCGTAAAACTCTCGGAGTATTCTGTCGGCCTCGGTCGGCGGAACAAATCCGCATCTTCCCTTGCGGTGACTGTCGGCATATTCTTTGATTTTCTTCTCGGCCATTGTGATCGACATATCCTCCACATCGAGATCTTTGTCCAATAATTCTGCAACAGAAGAATCTGCTCTTGCCATGTCCTTCAGCTGCTCACCGACGCACCATGCTGCCTCGTTGTTACACTTGGCCTGCTGTGCCTCGATCTTGGATATTACGCTGTTTAATACTTCTGACATAATCTTCACCCTTTAAAATAGATTTTTTCTATAGGATATTCGGCAGGTTTAATCTCTGTATACCTGTTCTTAAGTTGGCCGTAGTATATGCGCTGACCTTTAACTCCGGAAGGCCGTGCTATAATACCGACAACCCTGTCATATTCAATGGCACCCTGCAAGGTATGCGCAACAACAGCACATTGCTCGTCCATCGCCTTGTTGATCTCTTCAACAGTCACTTTTAGTCACCTCAATTACTGTTTCTTTTTTCTTGCATCCAAACTCGGCGTCAAGCACCAAGCGGATGCATAGGAACGAATCGTCCTTGATGATTCCGTTACGTACAAGCCCATCAAGCAGCATTTTGCCGGAATAATTGTCGGGGTCTCGACGAATGCGGTCAGAAAAGTGATATGTAATCGCAACCACAGCCTTCTCTAACGGTTTCTGCGGCCTCGGTCGGCAGTATGCCCATATCATTTGACACCATTCCTGTTTATCATCCTGGTACTCTCGATAATTCGTTCGACCTATGTACTCATTGTTGCTCTTCGGAATGTCGGGTATTGTGTACTTCATCCGCCGTTTCTCTCCTTCCATCTTTTGTATTCCGCATCTTCGTATTGGGATACTGTGGTAATGTTTCTCTCTAAGAATTTTTGATATATTCCGTTAAGATATTTAACATTACAAGCGTTTTTTGAAGAAGAAATTTCAAACGCTTTAGTGAGTAGCCCGACAAAATCACTGTCGACAACAAACGGTAGGCTCTTTGACAGACAAAAGCCGTGCAACATTTGGAAAACCGCAAAGAATTCCGAATCGGTTATTTCCCTGCTCCAATATCGTTGTGATAGTTGTTCAACTAATTCCGTGAATTGTGATTGCACGATCTTCGGCAAAGTCGTAAACACCTGCTCGTACACAAACGCATCCGAACTATCATCAATCAATTCTTCAAGCGGCACACCATCATAATTTATTTCTTTATATTCTTTATTTCTTATATTCTTTAGATGGTGTTGCTCGCTTGTTGGCTGACTGTTAGGTGTTTGTTGGTCGGACTGTTGCAAAGTGTGTTGCCTTGCTTGGTAGCTTTCGTAGTTAACAATTGATATTACAGAGAATTTTGAGTAACGTGTGATTGTTATCTCCCCTGTTACTTTGAGGTGCCTAAAAGCCGTTCTAACCTCTTGAATTGATAACTTTAGGGTGTTAGCAACACTCATATAGCTTACTGCCACCTCTCCACGGCCTATCGTAATTTCGCCGATGCCGCTCGGCTTTATATTGGCAGTAAGCAATAAATGTAAAAAAAGCCGAAACGTATTAGCATCTTGGTACCACCGCCAGCCTAAAATACTGCGATCCAGCTTAATAAACGTCGACTTTTTACTTGTTTTCATATCACACCTCCTTCTGCCTGCTCGGCAGTCTTATTAAAACGGTAGATCTTCATCTGTAAGATCTATAAACTCGTCCTGCTCGTTGCCATCTGCAGGCTGTGTCCCCTGCTCAGCTGCTTCCTCTTTGCTTGTGCTCTGTGCAAGGCTCTCGACCTCATTGACCATAAACTCAACCACAACGATCCGATCGCCACGCTTATTCTCGTAGCTCCTCGTCTGTGCCGCCGCTTTGACGGCAATGAGCTGGCCTTGACCGTAATATCGGCCGATAAGCTCGGCGGTCTTGTCCCAGGCAACAAAATCCAAAAAGTCGGTTTTATACTCGCCATCGGTCTTGTATGTACGTCGGACGGCCAAGCGGAACCGGCAGACACTTAAGCCACTGCTTGTCTTTCTGACTTCGGGCATCTTGGTCAGTCTGCCCGTAAAATTACAACTGTTCATCTTTTCACCTCACTGTTAAACATTTTTCAGCCTCACTCTGAGAGGGAGGTGGCACGCAAATGCGTGACGGAGGGAGTTTCACTGACCTGCTCGGCAGTCAACCTACCCTTGTCCTTCTTATAATATCGTGCTTAATACCGTGCAGCTGCGCCACGGAGCAATTGTCACTCTCGGCAATGTTCTCATAGAATTCAAGGATCGACCGCTGGTGACGGTTCTCAGCCTCAAGCTCCTCGATCCTCTGACTGCGAGCCTTGTGCCGGCGCCATAATGCCGAGGCCAACGCCATCATCCCACATCCCACAAGCCACGCTACCCAAAGATATACAAAAAACATAACTCAATCTCCTTTAAATTTTTTCAAATTCCTCGGGATGTAACCTGAAATACTCAGACATTACCCTGCTTAATCTTTCATTCATAGATTTGTTGACACGTTCACGCTCCTCAGCTGTCATGTCCTCAACGGGTATAGTCCTACCGTCCTTAAGTGTTATGTATCCTACGCAAGTAAGCGGCTTACGTGCCACCCCAATCACCCCTTTTCATCTATATTTTTCCGGTCAGTTGTCCTATTCCTTACCATCAATCACTGTATTTCTAAACCATAAGCAAAACACCTGAAACAATACCAGACATAAAAGCTAGAAGCCTGTAAAGTGCCGCTTTTTTGTCGGCTTTTTCTTTTGACCCGCCTAAGTCACCGGTTAAAATTCCAAATGCAACTCCTAACAAAACCCAACCTAATACCATACCCTCACCTCACTTTTGTAAATATTTGCAAAAATCTGAATATTCCTGCTTTGGAATATGTAAATCAATATAGTCCTGCGATTGCTCCAACCACTCCTCAATGCGTATTTCCATGAGCTTAGGCAATCTACGCACCTGCCCAACAGTCAGACCTGCTCGTTCGCATTCTTTTAAAGTCCTCGAAACAATCTCTTCAATAACATTTACTTCAGTATCTGCCATCTAAATCACCTGCCTCTCATTTGTAGTTTTGTTGCGGTTACGCAACATTGGGCGCAAAAAAAATAGGAATATCCCTTAGATCAATATCTAATACAGAACACATAGACACAGATTCACAAATATCGAATAATGAATATCCATTTATCTTGTTACTAAGTGTGTTCAAAGGAATTCCTGTTTTTTTACTAAGAGAACGGTAAGTCTCGCCCTTTTCTCTCATTAGTCCTTTCAACTTTTTAAGCTCCGGATGCTTACCCATATTTTTTGCTCTTCCTTTCTACTATTTTTGCCATTTTGTTCCATTTTTTGATTGATTGTTTCTAAAATTTATGTTATAATTACATTATCATAAATAAAAGGAGGTGACAAAATCGTTTATATGATTACTTATGACCTTAATAGCGAGGGTCAAGACTACGAAAACGTGATTCAAGCTATTAAGGATGCGTCGACAGGAGTTTGGTGCTCTTATTGGAAATCATCGTATCTGATAAAGTCTAATTTTAAAACCGCTGATGAAGTCAGCGCAAAAATTACTCCATATCTCGACAAAAATGACCGACTTCTAGTAATTGAAGTCAAAAACAACAAGCAAGGTTGGTTATCTAAAAAACAATGGGAATACATCAATAACTCAATATTTAGTTGATGTATCAATTGTTGGAATTGTAGATTCATCACAATAACCATTACTATCAGAATGTCTGTGTTTGCTTACTACGCTTAATGGGTCATTAACACAAATTAAATTTCCATTAAAATCCCAAAACTGGACAACCTCTCTTGTTGGGTTAGCACTCGTGCCATCACCACGGGTGCTTTTTGTTTTGATAACCTGCACAACCTCTGCACATTCCATATCCTCACCTCCTTCTATTTATCTGTTGCGCTTTCGCAACTTTAATATAGCACAATGTTTTTTGTTTGTCAATGCGTTTTCGCAACTTTTTGTTTGTTTTTCGAAAAAAGTGTTGATTTTCGCAACGCAATATGCTAATATTCATTTCGTGAGGTGATATTATATTATGAAAAAGCAAGACTTTGATATAAAAATATTTGCACAGAGATTCTCTCAATTACTTGATAGTTCCCAAGAAAACACCCATTCTTTGGCTAAAAGACTGGGGCTTAACCCAGGTACGATTAGTAGATATGCTAACGGTTTAATGGCTCCAAAAGTACCTACGTTATACGCGTTAGCAGAAATATTCAATGTAGACCCACTTTGGCTAATGGGATTCGATGAGTCGTACAAGCAACCCGAAAGTGCTATTACCATTCTACCCACTTCCGAGAGTTACGATATTATTAAGAATCTGACTCCCGACGAAGTGAAACTTATTACCGTTTATCGCAATAACCCCGAGGTTCGTGCAAAGATAATAGCCTTCTTTGAATTAAATGGCGAACCGCTTATATTTGCTCACAACCGCACCATAAAAGTCGCGGCCTACGGCGGCGGTGTCACCGAACACAATATAACCGCTACTGATGAACAGATACAGGATGCTTTGGCTGAAGGCGAAATGGACCCGTTTCCTTTAAAACCGAATAAATAATTTAAATTTTCCCACTTTAAGCCTTCCTCTTAGAGGAAGGTGGCTCGACAACAGTCGAGACGGAAGGAGTTTAAAAACTGTCCGATTACCTTTTACTGTATCGCTCCTAACGTATAGCCTCCCTTGCCATAAAGGGAGGGGGACCGCCGAACGGCGGTGGAGGGATTCTAACCTCGCAAACCTGCTCGGCAGTTCTAATGGTAATTTTTACCTGTTGACTTAAACGCTCTCTTTTGATTTTATAAAATTGGCAAATTGTAGAAATTTGTCGAATTTTGTTAAAAGAGGGTAATAAAATGAAAAAACAGATTGAACAAAAGGTCAATGAGCTGCTTAACCGCACCAATAGCGTCTCTCTTCCAATTGATGTAAGAGAGATCGCCCGTCACTGTGGCTATAATGTTAAGAGCTACAGCAGCTATGCCAAACTCATAGAACAGTTAGAACTTAATGAATATGCAAATAATCATCCTGCCTTCAGTTTAAAGTATAACGATGCATATTATATACTTGTATCGGACGATCTGACTGTTGATTTGGAACACAAAGTCATTGCGCACGAGATCGGTCATATAGAACTGCACGATCTCGATGAATCGGGAATATTTGGCAATAGTGATGATTCCAAGAGTAAAGAAACCTTTGAGACAGAAGCCGACGAGTTTGCTCTCGGCCTGCTCGCACCCTTGCCGATACTATCTAATTACAGTATTAAATCTCACGAGGATATCCGTGAATTGACACGACTCAGTGTGATCGACAGCTGTACGGTGTATAGCTATCTTATTAACTACCGTGATGAATGTTGTATGATTTACGACCGCAACCAACTTCGTGAGCGTTCATTACATAGCCTTCATCGTTCAGATTCCAAATTTAGGATCACGGTCCTTATTTTGTGTGTGCTGTCTCTTTTGATAGCTCTCACCACGTGTATTTCAAGCTTTACGCATGGCGGATCTCAATCTGCGCCCGGCACGGTTTCACAGTTCTCTATCATCCAAAGCACGGTTGAGGACAATTCAGTTGAACTCGATCCCACGGTAACATATTATTGGACCGAATCCGGCACGGTCTTTCATCTGCACGAAGATTGCCGGTCATTAAAGAACTCAACAGAAATCAGGAGCGGCACGTTGACGGATGCCCAAACCGAAAAACCCCGCCTCTGCAAATTCTGTGAGGATGAAATAGACAAATATTAAGGGTGGTATCTATGCTCAAAAAAATAAAAGAGAACTGGGTCTATATTGTTTGCGTGATGGTGTTGGGAGTAAGTGGATATTTTGTCTTTACACAATGCTATGCCGATGAAATATGGCAATTTATCTTTTTGTTAGGTGTACTGATTTTGTTTGGATTCGCACACTATGCATCGTTTAAAAAGCCAAAAGATTATCATATTTTCAAAATCCGTCCTTCTCATTGGACGAATCCTACTCACTTTAGCGAAAATTTAGCCTATTTGAGAAAACATTATTCTCATGGTAAAAACGATACTTATACTGAACTTTATGATGAAAACATAATTGTTGACTCTGTAAAATATTATAGTTCACACATAAAAGCAACAAAGCGTGTAATTGCCGTTTTTGGTGACACTAAAAGCTTTGCCGAATACTATAGGAGCTTACCGCCTTATTACGCTAACGATTTGCTTCATGATATATTAGATGACTACCAAACTGTTTTATTTTTAAAAGATAGCCAATGGGATTACAAAGAAGAGGGCTTAACAGAAAGTGAAATAGAACAGTACAAAGATATACGTTATCGGTTACAAGAAGTAACTCGCACAAATGATTAAAATAGACAAAAAACTCCCCCTGCCCTGCGCCAACAGGATGAGGGAGTTGCCTCAAATACGAAAGAAAGGAGCGTCACTATGCAAACTGCAGCTTGTTACATCCGTGTTTCAACCGATGATCAGACCGAATACAGTCCCGACAGTCAGTTGAAACTCATTCGCGATTACGCTGCCAAGAATAATATCTGCCTTATCGAGGATTACATATTCGCCGAGGACGGCGGTAAGTCGGGTAAAAATATGACCAAGCGCACCGAGTTTATGAAGCTTGTTGCCCTTACCAAGAAAAAGCCCAAGCCGTTTGACGTAATCCTTGTGTGGAAGTTCAGCCGTTTTGCACGTAACCAGGAAGAATCAATTGTTCTGAAATCGATGCTCAAGAAGAACGACATCGACGTTATATCTATATCCGAATCCATCCCGGACGGTCCTTTCGGCTCACTGATCGAACGTATTATAGAATGGTCTGATGAATACTACCTCATTAATCTATCACAGGAAGTCAAAAGAGGTATGAAAGAACGTGCATCTCGTGGCGAGCCCGTGTGCCCTCCTCCCATTGGTTACGATATGAATAACGGCAAATACGTCCCAAATTCAAGCGCTGAAGCCGTTCAAGGAATATACAGCGATTATCTCGACGGTGTCGGCATTCGTGCCATAGCGCAAAAATACAGCGCAATGGGACTACGGACAAAGCGTGGCAATCCTCTTGACAACCGTTGTGTTGAATATATACTGCGCAATCCTGTGTATATCGGTAAGATCCGTTGGAGCCTTTCAGGACGTGCTGCATCCACTCGACACTACGACGATCCAAACGTTATGATTATAGACGGCAACCACGAGCCTATTATAGATTCCCAAACGTTTAAAAAAGTACAGAAAAAGCTTGATGAGCAGAAACAGCGATATTCAAAGTACCAACGTCCGGAACAAGAAGTTCGATATATGACCAAAGGTTTAGTACGTTGTAGTAACTGTGGAGCAACTCTCGTCGCATCTTTTGGCAGTTCCCCTTACCTGCATTGTCATAACTATTCTCGTGGAACTTGTAAGGTATCTCATTCAATTTCTATACGTAAGATCGACCAGGCTGTTATCGACTATCTGACCGATGTTTCCATTTCGGGCGACTTTAAAGTCGAAGTTGGCTCCAGCAAGAAAATGAAATCAAAGCCAATTGATTATCAAAGAATACTGGACAACGAGAACACCAAGCTCGAGCGCATTAAGCAGGCATATCAATCCGGCATTGATACTCTTGAGGAATACAAGGCAAACAAAACCAAAATACTTGCATTTATTGAGAAGGTCAAAGCTGAAATGCAAGCCGCCGAACCGGAGAAGCCCGAAACCGATAAAGAAAATTACCGCAAAAAGATCAGCAATGTTCTGAAAACTATCACCGATGAAAACAAAACCGTCGCCGCCAAAAACGTCGCTTTGCGCTCAATAATAAGTAAAATCGTATTCCAAAAAGCCGAAAACCGCCTGGAATTTTATTTTTACGAATAATTTATCTCTAAATACAATCAGCACCGCCGTACTGTGACATAATAAGGCTTGCAAGCTTGGGGTTGGTCTGCTTAATCTTAATGGGATACTGCAATTTTTTCTGATATTGCCACATTTAGTTTGCCTCCTTTTCCCAAGGCCACGGGTCGTTGATCCAATCAAAGCCGTCTGAGCCGAAATCGCCGCATAATGTCAACGGGCCATATTGCTCCTCAAACTGTTTGACAAACTCCTTGTATTTTAAGCGGTAGACCTCAAACTTTTTGAGCGCCTCGGTGTCATACGGATGGGTGTCAAGATAAAGTCCTGCCTCAAGCATGGCAAAATGGGCAGCACGCACACAGTCAAGCAAATTCTTTTTATCCATTATCGCTTCGCCCCCGTGAATTTACCGTAGAAGGGCTTGTCAAGCTCAGGGAAAAGTGTTCCTCTGCAAAGAGCATCGGGTTCGGAGTAGACCTCGGTCCATTTTTGCACAGGCACGTAGGCCATAGTCAGCGGCAAATCCTTTAGTTTTGTGTCGCTGAATTTCAAATTATTTTCTTTTCTTTCGGGCATTACAAAGCCCTTGAATTTTAAATCTGACATTGCTAACTCCTTTTAGTTTTATATAGCTTTAAGCGCTAAAATAGCGAGGGTTTTGTCCCCTCATAACATCATATGAAAGGCAAAAAATTGTGTTTATAAAAAATTTTGAAAAAAATGAAAATAATGCTTGCATTTTGAAAACAAGTGTGGTAATATAGTTGCGTTGCCCGGGTGTAGCCCAGTTTGGTAGAGCGCTTGAATGGGGTTCAAGAGGCCGCAGGTTCGACTCCTGTCACTCGGACCAAAAAGAGTTCGCAGTCAAAAGACTGTGAACTCTTTTTTTGTTTGTGCTACAGCATTCTATCCCCTGCGGCCGATTGAAACCGGTTCAGTCATTGAGTACGACCGCCGCCGACGATTTTAGGTACTGCAAAAGGTGGCCGCAGGTTCAGCCGAAACGGGAAAAAACGCAAGATATCGTTTTTGAACCGTGGAGTTTCGAGTAAGGTAAATGCTTTTGCATCGCTTATAACAAAACTTGTTCTGTTTTAAAACAAATTTAGGTAATTATGTATAAATTTAATATCAAATAGTCGTTCATTTCGTACAATTGATTTATGGCCCCTTGCGTGGTATTATTAGTGTGTATAATAATTTGTATATAATTGTATATACAGAACGAAGGAGATTAGCTATGTTAAAACGCAGACTTATCAGCATGGTACTTGTACTCTGCTTGCTATTCACTACGGTTGCTTTTTGCATCGGCAGTGTTTTAGGCGCAGTAACAACATCAGGTATCGAGTATAACGAGAGCCGTTTGCACACTATGGAGGATGGCGTAGCAGATGCCTACATCCCCGGTGCTTACGACCAATGGATCGACAGCGGCAACGGAGGTGATTCCGCCGGTGTAGATACCCCCGGTGCATGGTGGCCTGAGGACTACACCGAAACCACCGACGGCTTTGTAACCGACAGTGATGCCAATCACGGCACGGTTCTCAAGTTAAACGGCTCCTACAACAGCCATTTTGGCTTTGAGGATTTTGATGTTAAGAAGGACCGTAAATACTACATCTATTTTGATGCCAAGTCGGAAACGGCCGGTGCACAGGGTGTTACACTTATCGGTGTCAATAATTACAGCAGTTCTGTCAAGCGTATATTCTTCAGCGGACAAAGCAACCGTAATACAGGTGTTCAGTTTTACGTTGACGGTACTAAGGTCAATTCACAGTCTTTTAAATACACTAAAAGCTGGCAGCGTTACGGTATTGTGATCGATACCTCTAATGAAGCCCTGCTTGCTGATATCGCCAATGTTAACGGTGCAAATTTTTGGTCTAACGATATTCATTTTCAGTTGGGTGCCTTGGATGCAACCGTTTATTTTGACAATATTCAGCTCATCGAGATCCAAGCACTCCCCGATGCCGTTGCCGATGAAAAAAGCGTTTCGGCAGCCGTTTCGGTAAGATTACCAAAAACAAAGGCTGAAAACAACGGTCTTTACGTTGCTGCCGGCCTGCGCTTTATGGGTACCATTAACGATGATGTGAAGGCCAACGCCGAAGAGATCGGCTTCGTCCTTACTCCTTCTGCACACGCAGTCAACAATAAGGATTGGTACGACGTTTCCAACGGTGTTAAGACCAACGTCCGTACCGCCGTCTGCTACATTAAGGACGAAAGTGACGTTGTTTACTCGAAAGGCCCCGGTTATACCGCATATCAGGTGATTCTTTCCGGTTTGTCAAAGCCGGACGGCAGAACCTCTTACATTCAGCGTTATTCGGCAGCTATGTATGTCAAAAGCGCCAGCGGATACACCTACTATTCACTTGGCGAGACCTCTTTTAACGAGGTCACCGCAAAGTATTATATGATGGGCATCAAGTCAGGACACATCAACACGGGTGTTGAGCTTGTGGTTAACGGTCAGGCACACAAATCAAGCCTTACTGTCGGTGATGAACTTCCCGTCCTGTCTGACTACATGTCGGATGAGCCTGCAAAACATAAATTCCTCGGTTGGTATGACAGCACGTTAACCACCCCTTATACGACCGTCCCCAACGGCGTTGATAAGCTTTACGCAAAATACGAAGGCTATACCGAGTATTCTTTTGAGACGGGTGCGATTTACGACCCCAACAATAAGGGTAACATCACTGCCGTAACCGATCCGTTTGACGGCAACGGCACTGTTATGTACTCACCCGTTATAAATAAGAATGACAGCATTACTAAGGGCTTCCACAGAGGAATTGTTCCCTCGATTATTGACGGTATTTCCTCTAAAGGCTTTGCTTTTGAAAAGGATCACACCTATGATGTTTCCTTCTACTATCGCTATGCCGTATCCGACCCATCGGATGCAAGCACAAGCCTTGACGTTTATGCAACCGACCCTGCAGGCGTTTACAACAACGGAAGCAAGAGCGGTTTGTCTCCCAAGTTTACTGTAGGTTCAAACAAGCTTACAAACAAAGGTGATTGGACGCTTTGCCGATTCACTGTAACCAACACTACCGATTACAAGCACCTGTTCCTTCGTTTTATGGGCGGTAGTACAGATGTAATTTACAATTTCTATATTGACAATCTTGTAATAATTGATACCACCGTAATTGATGACGGCAGTGTAAAGCTTGTCAACGGCGGAATCGTTGAAAGCACCAACCTCACTGCAGGCTCCGCTCTGCCCGTGCTTAATAATATTTACGATGATGTTGTCGGCCGCACCCATAACTTTGAGGGCTGGTACGACAAGACCTTAACTACCAAATACACGACTGTCAGTGCATCGGTCAATACCTATTATGCCAAGTTCACCAACTATACTGCATATAGCTTTGAGCATGGCGGTATGTATGACCCCAACAACAGATACGCTCTTACAAACAAAAAATCCACGGCTGTATGGTACCGAGTTCCCGATCCCACAGGTGCTACTAATATTTGTATGAGAGCTAACCTCAGCGGCAACAGCAACAATACCCACTTTGCGCCTTCTCTGTTTGAAGGCTCAGATGATGGCTATAAGCTTCAGTCAAACAGAAAGTATATTATCAGATTTGATTATTACGTCAGCACCACCTCCAATATTGAAGCATCTATTTCGTTCAGAGGCTCAGCTCAGTCTAATATCGGTACTACCGGAGGAAAGACTGAACCTATGGGAAGCGTTGTCATTCCCATGCTCAACACGTGGGATCATGCAAGTATTGTATTCACCACCGAGTCTGATGTCGAAGCCTTACCCTATCTTATTATACTGTCTCAAGGCAACTCTGCAATTCTTGACCTGACTGTATACCTTGACAATTTGGTAATAGCCGAATACAGTGCAGATGATGATATCATTATTAAAACTCCTGTTGACAACATCAACTACAATAACAACGGTGTTATCACTCACTACGACAATAGCTACGTCGGAGCCGAGCTTGATGTACCTGTAGAGTATGCCGGAGCAACTTTTGAGGGCTGGTACAACGAAACTCTTACCGTTCCTTACTCCACCGTTCCCGGAAGAAAAATTATGCTTTACGCAAGATATGATTCTACAATCATCAATTTTGAAAACGGTGGATATTTCAACCCCAACAATAACTTCGGTACAGGAATTTCACCTTATGCCTTGACTGCCGATCCTACCAATTCCAATAACACGGTCATCAAGGTCAACCTTGCCAATAACACAAATAATACTCATTTTGCTTTGTCTGAATCGGGTTACTCAAACGAGGACGGCTATAAGCTGACTATTGGTAACAGTTATACCATCACCTTCAAATACTACGCTCAAAACCTCAATTCGAGCGGAGTATCAGTTCAGTTCAGAGGATGTAAGCAAGCCAATATTGGTTTGAACGGCGGTAAGTCCAACGCATACGGTGGCGTTAAGCTTAATGTTGAAAAGAAGTGGACAACTGTCAGCACAAGCTTCACCTACACCGGAACTAACCTAACCGATGTTACTCATCCGTATCTTCTGTTACTTGCACAGGACGGTGCTGCAACAGGTTCATCCGCATGTACCGCAACCGTTTATCTCGATGACATCGTTATCAAGGAAACCGTAGCCCCCAAGACCTATCTTAAGAAGGATGTCAAGGCCGGTGGATGGACTATCGGTTATGCCAACAGACCTCACAACATTGTTGTTCCCGATGCCAATTTCTCTTACGTTGCAATGATGCAGTGTGAAGCACTTGCCGATGTTTTAAAGCAGTCTACAACATCCTCAATGACCTTTAATATTGTCCGTGACAGTAAATGGACTCAGTTGGATAATCAGTTCAACATCTTTATAGGCGACGTAAGAGGACATAGCAAAGATAATGCAAGCAGCAAGGTAAATACCTCAAGCTTTGGCTATGATGATTATGCAATAAGCATTGGTAACGGCAACGTTTACATCGACGGCGGTAGCCCCTATGCGTTGGCAATGGGTATTTCCGAGTTCTCGAAGATGTATCAGTCGGCCGCAAGCGGCACTAACTTGACCGGTGTCCATTACGGCAAATACTCCGAAAAGATCGGCTCCTACCCCACCGATTCTTATTACCGTCCGACTTTCCTTGAGGATTTTGACGGTTCTGAAATCAATACCGATATTTGGAAGGTAGTCGATGGCAGTAACATTGAGGCTCGCGGATACTATGATGAGAACGGTGTATACCACAGTCAGGCAGACAACAACTGGCAGAGTGTACGTTCTGCAGAGCATACCTATCTCGAAGACGGCAAGCTGGTTATTGAAGCCGCTTACTCTAAAGATAAGCAGTTGTTCTACGGCGGTATGCTTCGTTCACACAGCAGGATGGAATACCGTTACGGTTATCTTGAGGTAAGCTGTATCACTCCTCACGGTGAAGGTCTTTGGACAGCTACCTGGGCAACACCGAACGGCGCAGGTGAAGGCCTGTTTAGAAACGAGGTCGACGTCAACGAATGCTTCGGCAACGCACGCTATACCGCTTTCAATATGCACACCTGGCCTACAACAGCCGGCAGTAATCTGGGCTATGGACACTACTCACTTGACAGTCGCGGCTATGACGCCAAGAAGTTTGATTCAGGCAAGACCGCCGGTCTTAACGACGGCTTCCACACCTTCGGTTACCTCTGGACCGAGGATAAGGGTGTATTCACCGCCGACGGTATGGTTCAGTTTGAGTATAATTTTGATAAGTCAAGCTCTTACTACAAGAATGATATTGATGCCTTCAGCGATAAGATGAGCCTTATCTTCTCAATGACGGTCGGCAATCCCTCTTCGGGTGCAGACCCGATACTCGGCGCTGATTATTGGACTACCTCCAACAAGTACATCGCCGATTACATCCACATCTACCAGATCGACGGTCAGGAGATCTATTTCACTCCTCCCGTAGAATAATCTGATTTAAAGCACAAACCCCGCAGTAAGGGAGTTGCGGTTAGGGATAATTCGCCCAAGTCGGATCGTAGCCATGTCGTTCTGTGAGCCAAGGAGTTGTAGCTAAGTGTTGTCTTCCTAAGACCGCTTGGCCTCCGACTTGGAGATCTATTTCACTCCTCCCGTAGAATAATCTGATTTAAAGCACAAACCCCGCAGTAAGGGAGTTGCGGTTAGGGATAATTCGCCC
>JAZQCY010000123.1:0-18573 GCA_045546555.1 Acutalibacteraceae bacterium
TCACAGAACGACATGGCTACGATCCGCCTTCAACGTGATGCTGAAATACAAGGACGACTGCACCGGTAAAGACGGCGTGTTTGATCCCGGTGAGAACACCGTCGGTCTGACGATTGAAGGCATCGGCAAGGCAAACCTTGAAACCTCCATTCACTATTTTGAGCTTCTCAAGGAAGCGGGCATCAAGACGCACTATGTCAGCGCTGACATCGACAACGCCACCATGGAAGTCCTCCCCGCCACCGTGTTCGGTCATGGCCTTGAGGTCATCTGCCGCCTGGTTGCAACCGGCAGCTTTATCCGCCGCTACGGCGAGTATATCAAGGACGGCACCGTTATCCCCAACGGATATGTTGAGTGCACCTTCAAAAATGATGCAAAGGGCGATCCGCTGGTCACCGCCGAAGGCCTTGAGGTTTTGGGCGTTATGACCCCCGAAATGTTCAAGTCTATGAAGGAACAGACCCTCAAGATCACCCGTATCGTTGCCGACGATCTCAAGACCCTGGGTCTTGATCTGTGGGATATCAAGTTTGAGTTTGGCTACAACAACGGCGAGGTCATCCTCATTGATGAGATCGCTTCGGGCAATATGCGTGTCTACAAGGACGGCAAGATCGTTGATCCCGTTGAGCTGACCAAGATCATCAACAACAGATAATTTTAAAAAGCAAGCTACCCTGCTGTTTAACACAGTGGGGTAGCTTTTTTATACAATTATATAACTTTATACCGTCGCAATTTTAAATATCAAGCACCATACCGTCGAAGGCGGTTAGTATCCCCTCTTTTTCCATTTCGGCCGACAGCACCTCGTGAGGGTCGTGCAGGGTGCGTGCCATGTGGCTTATCACAAATCGGTCGACATATTTCGACAAGGTTTCCTTCATTTCGATCACCATTTTGAGGTTATTGTGCTCAAAAATGCGGTAATCGCCCGGTCGGTTGCCGATTGTTGCATCCAAAACGGCAAGGTCGATATGTTTTTCCTTGATAGCATCAACCTCGGGCATCAAAAGCCAAGCTCCGTCAAGTCCGTAGAAGATACGCTTTTCACCGTCATCAATAATATAATGCACGGTAGGGTTACAGGTGGGATGGTTGGCAGAAAGCGCCTTTATAGTATATTTTCCGACTTGTTTCTCCTCCCCTGCCGAAAATTCGACAAGCTCTGCCCCCGAATCACACAGCATTTTAAGGGTATCCTCATTAAAATGGTCGCCGTGGCGGTGGGTTATGATGATATATTTGATTTTCTCAATATCTACATTATACCTTTTAATGGCATCGGGCACCGAGGGACCCGGATCAATAAGCAGATCGTCATTGATAAGCGCCGAAGAAAGCCACCTATGCTCCCCCGTTTCGGGCTTTTTGGGTGACCAATCGGCCGCCCCCGTGCCTAAAAATGTGATTTTCATCGTTTTTACCTCTTTTCAAAAAATCCCACCTTAAAAAGATGGGATTTTTTTGTGTTTATTCTTCTGCAGGCTCGTTGCCGTCGTCAGGTTCATCCGATTCGTCGGGTTCGTCGGCTCCCGTGTCGCCTGCGTCAGCGTCGGCGGCCTCGGGATGGTCGGTAACCTCGTCGTTATCGTGGGTTGCGGTGGCGATCGACAAAATCTTCTCACCCTGCTCGGTCTTTACCCTCATTACACGGACGCCCTTGGACGGACGGTTGAAGCGGCTTATCTCCTCAACGGGAACACGGATTATGATACCCGTGGAGGTTATCATAATGATATCCTCCTCGTTATCGACCGCAATAATTGCGGCAACATCACCGTATTTTGCGGTGCGGTAGTTGGTGATACCCTTACCGCCTCGGGTCTGACAACGGTAATCGTCAAAGCTTGAAATTCGACCGTAACCCGTTTCGGTAACGGTGAGTATCTCCTTGCCTTCCTTAACTACAAGCATTCCGATGACCTCGTCACCGTCACGAAGCTTGATAGCACGGACACCACGTGCGGTTCGACCCATTTCACGTGCGTCGTTTTCGTTAAAGCGGATTGAGAAGCCTTTCTTGGTGGCGACCATTAAGTCCTCGTCGCCCTGAGTTCTGCAAACATAAGCCAGCTCGTCATCCTCGTCAATATTGATGGCGATGATACCCGTCTTACGCACGTTCTTGAAGGCCTCAATCGAGGTACGCTTGATGGTACCCTTCTTGGTTATCATACATACATAGAACGGATTATCAAGGTCGATCTTATTGTCAAGCGGCAGAATGTTGATTATCTTTTCCTCCGGCATAAGCGGCAGGATATTGACAATGTTCATACCCTTACTTGTTCTGCTGCCCTCGGGGATCTCGTAAGCCTTGATGCGGTATAAGCGTCCGAGATTACTAAACATCAAAATATAATCGTGGGACGAACAGGTAAACATATTTTCAACAATATCGCCCTCACGGGTAGCCATACCCGTGATACCCTTACCGCCACGGTGCTGTGTGGAGTAGGTATCGGACGGCAGACGCTTGATGTAGCCCTCGACCGTCTTGGTGAGGATGCACTCCTCCTCGGGGATGAGGTCCTCAATATCGACCTCGCCCGAAACGGCTGAAATCTCGGTACGGCGCTCATCGGCATACTTATCACGAAGATTTAAAGCCTCAGTCTTGACGATATCAAGAATACGTGCCTGCGAAGCCAGAATTTCCTGACACTCCTTGATAAATGCAAGCTTTTCGGCCAGCTCTTCTTCGATCTTCTGCTTTTCCATACCTGCCAATTTACCCAACTGCATCTGAACGATGGCGGTGGTCTGAATATCGTCAAGACCAAAGCGCTCGGACAAACGCTCCTTGGATTCGGGGATGGTTTTGGAGTTGCGGATGATTGCTATAACTTCATCAATAAAGTCAAGAGCGATCTTCAAGCCTTCCAAAATGTGTGCTCTTTCCTGAGCCTTGCGCATATCGTATGCGGTGCGGCGGCGGATAATATCACACTGGAAATCGATATTATTCTGCAGCATTTCCTTCAAGGTGAGTATCTGCGGCTTACCGTTGACAATAGCCAGCAAAATTGCACCGAAGGTGGTCTGCAAAGCGGTATACGAATAAATTTTGTTAAGAACTACCTGTGCGTTGGCATCCTTTTTGATGTCAACAACTATTCTGATACCGCCGTCACGGGCCGAGGAATAGTCAACAACATCCTCAATGCCCTCGATCTTTTTATCGGCGGCAAGGTCGTAAATATGCTTAACAAGATCCTTTTTTCTGACCTTATACGGAATTTCGGTGATAACGATACGGTACTTGCCGTTGTTGGTCTCCTCAATTTCGGCCTTACCTCTGACGGTTATCTTACCACGACCTGTTGCATAAGCGGCACGGATGCCTGCCCTGCCCATAATGATACCGCCGGTCGGGAAATCGGGTCCCTTGATGTGCTCGCATATCTCCTGAAGCTCGGCTTCGGGATTATCAATAAGACAGCACATACCGTCAATTATCTCACCAAGGTTGTGGGGAGGAATTTCGGTTGCCATACCGACGGCGATACCCGATGAACCGTTGACCAACAGCTGCGGGAAGCGGACGGGCAGAACCTCGGGCTCCTCTAATCGGTCGTCATAGTTGGGCATAAAATCGACAGTTTCCTTGTCGATATCGTCCATCATGTGGAAGGACAAACGGTTGAGTTTTGACTCGGTGTATCGGTAAGCGGCGGCAGGATAACCGTCGATATTACCGAAGTTTCCGTGACCGTCGATAAGCGGATAACGCAGAGAGAAATCCTGCGCCATACGAACCATTGCATCGTAAACAGAGGAGTCACCGTGGGGATGGTAACGTCCCAAAACCGAACCGACCGTATCGGCACACTTACGGTATGCCTTATCGGGGGTAAGGTTGTTTTCATACATTGTGTAAAGTATTCTTCTGTGAACCGGCTTCAATCCGTCACGCACATCGGGAAGAGCACGGCCGACAAGGACCGACATGGCGTACTGAAGCATACTTGTCTTGACTTCATCACAAATTTCAACGGGGACAATATTGGTAGCCTCCGATTCAGGCCAAGGTCTTTCTTCGGGTTTATTCTTTTTAGCCATTTTTTAACTCCTCCTTCCTTAAATATCAAGATCGGTTGCAAACTGTGCGTTTTCTTCAATAAACTGACGGCGAGGCTCAACCTCATCACCCATCAGTATCGAGAAGGTACGGTCTGCAAGCTCGGCATCGGCCATGGTCACACGAAGCATGGTTCTGCGCTCGGGGTCGAGTGTGGTCTCCCAAAGCTGGTCGGGGTCCATCTCACCAAGACCTTTATAACGCTGAACGTCGGCTTGTCCGCCAAGGCGCTCGATATATTCAGCCTTTTCCTCATCGGTAAAGGCATCGAAATGCTGTTTGCCCTTTGAAACACGGTACAAGGGCGGCTGTGCAAGATAAATATGTCCCGTTTCGATAAGCTCGGGCATATATCTGAAGAAGAAGGTCAAAAGCAGGGTTCTGATGTGGCTACCGTCAACGTCAGCATCGGCCATGATAACTATTTTATCGTAACGAAGCTTTTCAATATTGAAGTTTTCGCCGATACCCGTGCCAAGTGCTATAATAACGGGTGTCAGCTTATCGTTGCCGTAGACCTTATCGTCACGTGCTTTTTCAACGTTGAGCATTTTACCCCACAAAGGTAAGATTGCCTGATAGGTAGAGTTTCTGCCCTCGACTGCGGAGCCGCCTGCAGAATCTCCCTCGACGATGTAGATTTCGGTCTTGGTGGCATCGGTCGAGATACAGTCGGTCAGTTTTTCGGGCATACGGGTCTTACCGCCGGTGATGCCCGACTTTTTCAAAGAAGCCTCAAGTGCTGCCTGTGCTGCCTCACGAGCGTTTGAATAAGCAATTATCTTATCAATGATGACCTTGGCTTCGGCGGGATTTTCCTCAAGGAAACGGTACAGCTTTTCGTTGACCATCTCACGGACTACCTTACCGATAGAGGTGTTACCGAGCTTTGCCTTGGTCTGGCTTTCAAACTGTGCATCCGAAAGCTTGACCGAAACAACGGCAACCAAGCCCTCGCAGATATCATCACCCTTAAGGCGCTTGTTACCTTCTTTAAGGTGTTTGAAATCAAAAGCATATTTATTGATGGTGTTGGCTAAAGCCTGCTTGAAGCCCTGCTCGTGGGTACCGCCGTCAACGGTGTAAAGCGTGTTGGCAAACGACATTATTTTAGTATCCTTGGTCGACCACAGCATAGCGATCTCGGCCGTCTGATCGTTTACCTCGGTGTTAAGGTAGATAACCTCTTTATTAAGGCTGTCACCCTTGGTTCCTTTAAGCAGGAACTCAACGTACGATCTGATACCGCCCTCATAATGGAACTCGTCCGACTGATGCTCGATAAGGTCGGAACGCTTGTCCTCGAGAACAATTCTGATGCCGGCGTTAAGGAAAGCTTGCTCACGAAGACGCTTTTGCAGGGTCTCGTAATCGTAAACGGTGGTATCGGTAAATATTGAAGGGTCGGGCTTGAAGGTAACGGTGGTACCGGTCTCATCGGTCTCGCCAATAACAGTAAGTTCGGATGCAATATTACCCTTTTCATATCTCTGCTTGTAGATATTTTTACCGTCCTTGACCTCAACCTCAAGCCAGCTTGACAAGGCATTAACGACCGAAGCGCCAACACCGTGCAGACCGCCCGAGACCTTATATCCGTTTCCGCCGAACTTACCGCCTGCATGCAAAATGGTAAATACGACCGTTACGGTGGGGATGCCCTTCTGCGGATTGATACCAACGGGTATACCACGTCCGTTATCGGTTACACGGATGATACCGTCGTCCAAAATTTCAACGGTTATCTTATCACAATAGCCTGCCAACGCCTCGTCGATAGAGTTGTCAACAATTTCGTAAACAAGATGATGAAGTCCGCGTTCACCGGTCGAGCCGATATACATACCGGGTCGTTTTCTGACCGCTTCAAGTCCTTCGAGTACCTGTATCGAATTTTCGTCATAGCTGTTTTCTTCAACAGGTAATTTAATGTCGTTGCTCATTTTTTTCTCCTTTATAAGAAGTTTTTTATATACAATAAAAATTTAACAAAAATTTTTAGATTCTTCGCTTCACTCAGAATGACAAAATATTAAAATATCTGTCATTCTGAGGGAGGAACGACCAAAAGATCTTTCCTTCCTTTGATTAAAAAATAAATTTATTTAATACCGCACGTCTTTGTAAGGTCGTCGGTGAGATCTGGGAAATATAAACCTTTAATATTTTATTTTCTTTACATACAACGAAAGATTTTGGTAATTCAAACGAAACGTTAATTACGTTACCGCTTTTTTCGGCAATATTCAAAAAATCCCTTGTGGGCTTGGACACGGTTGATGTATCCATATCAAAAATTCCGAGGATATCGGCCGTTTTGACCACCGTATCCTGACCGAGATGAAGATAAATAATACTCACCTATTTCTGTTTTTGTTTTAAAGTGCCGTTTTCTATCTCAAATATCTTTCCGTTTTTAAGACCTTCGGTATTTGAAATGTCACAGCAGGTTATAAATACCTGCCAACCCTTAATATGGTTCAAAATATAGTTTTGACGGGAAGTGTCCAGCTCACTCATAACGTCATCCAACAGCGCCACGGGGGTTTTGCCCGTTATCTCTGAAATAACGGCCGATTCACTTAACTTCAACGCCAACGCCGCCGAGCGTTTTTGACCCTGCGAACCAAATGACCTTGCCGAAATACCGTTTATTTTAATATTAAGATCATCACGGTGAGGACCGACCGAGGTTGAAAGCGTTTGCATATCCTCATAACGTGATTTTTGCAAGGCCACCAAAAATTCTGCCTCATTATCCCCTGCAGTGGTCTCATATTCGGCCGAAATTTCTTCTTTTCCGTCCGAAAGACCTTTATAAATTTCGGGTAAAAATTTATTTATTGCCTCAATATACCTTTTTCGGTAACCTATTATCTCGCTTCCCGTGACAGCAAGCTCTTTTTCAAAATCAACAATAAATTCCTCCATATTAGGATTGAATTTCAGATTTTTTAAAATCGAGTTTCGCTGTTCAAGCGCCTTTAAATAACGCCGTGAGGTGCTGATATATTTCGGATAAAGCTGACACAAGCACGTGTCCATAAATTTTCTTCGGTGAACGGGCCCGTCTTTTACGATATTAAGATCATTTGGTGAAAAAACAATGGCATATATCTTGCCTGCGATGGCCGATGCCGACGAATATTCTACACCGTTCAACACCGCATTTCGACTTTTTTCGATGTTTATCACACATTCCTGATCTCGGCCGTCATCAAAAAAATCAAGCTTTATTTTTGCTTTCTCAGCATCAAATTTCACAAGCTCACTGTCTTTTGAGCCACGAAAGCTTTTTGCGCCCGTAAAAAGCCAAAGACTTTCCAAAATGTTGGTTTTTCCTTGGGCATTCTGGCCGTATATAATGTTCATTCCACTGTCAAATTCCAAAATCTCATTACTGAAATTTCGGAAATTTTGCAGCTCTAACCTTTTAAAGATCATTATTTTATAACCTTCACGGTCTCTCCGTTAAACGAAACGACCTCACCGCCACGAAGCTTTTTACCTCGCATGGTGCAGACCTCTCCGTCAACCTTAACCAAACCGTCTTGAATAACAGCCTTTGCCATTCCGCCGGTTCCTAAAATACCTGCAAACTTTAAAAAATCATCAAGCTTGATATATTCGGTATAAATTTTAACCTCTTCCATTATTCAGCCTTCAATCTCATGGGCATAACCATGTAAATAAAATCATCGCCGTTTTCGGGCAACAGAATGACCGATGCAAATGAACCGTTAAAGTTCATAACTGCCTTTTCACATTCGCAAGCCTTTAAAGCGTCAAGTAAAAATCTGTTGTTTATACCGATCTCAAAATTCTCACCGTTTACTTTTGCAGTATAAGAATCGGTTGCTCTACCCAAAGCAGTTGCACAGGAAAAAATAATCTCCTCTGCTTCGACCTTACATCTCATCGGAGTTTTAAGCTGATCGTTTATAATAAGCGAAATTCTCTCGATAGTCGATGCCATTTCTTTAGTGTTAACGTTAACGGTGGTTGAAAAAGAAGACGGCATTATCTTTTTATAATCAATAAATTCGCCTTCAATCTTACGGGAAACGATGGAATATCCGTCAACACACATTGCAACGTGACGGCGGCCGACAAAAAACTCAACGTTTTCCTCATCGTCCTTAATAATTTTAACAGCCTCTCCGATGGTTTTAGCCGAAATTACAAAGGTCATGGTCTTGCCAAGGTTCATCATCTGCTTTCTTACGGCAAGACGGTAGCCGTCAACACCGATAACCTTAACGTTATCCTCTTCAATATCAAACAAAAGACCGGTCAGAACAGGCTTTTGAGCATCGGCCTGAGCCGTTGCAAAAATAGTCTGACGAACCATATCCTTTAAGGTTTCGCAAGGGAAAACAATTCTCTCGCAATCGTCAACGGTCGGCATCTCGGGAAAATCCTGCGCAGGCATACCCATAATGTCGAACATTGTCGAACCGCTTTTAATTTTACAAACAAGACGGTCATTAACCTCAAAGGAAACGGTCTCACCGTTCATACTTCTTAAAATATCACCAAGCAGCTTTGCCTTGAAAACAATGCTTCCTTCTTCTGCGCAGGTGATATCAATGGTCTTGGTCATACCTATTTCAAGGTTATAGGCCATCATTTTAAGCCCGTCGGGTGTGGCGGTCATATGTATTCCCTCTAAAACGGGGAAGGTTGCCTTTGTGGCAACTGCTCGGGAAAGATTCATAACTGCTTCGCATAATTTTTCACGGTTAACTAAAAAACGCATTTTTAAAATTTCCTCCCATTATTTATTTATTAAAAATAGTAGTAGTAGTAGAGTGGTGTGAATTTGTGAATAACCTATAAAACCCTTGATATTAAGCCAAAAACAAATGAAATTTTTATCTACATGATATTAACATAAATGTGAATAAATATATTAAAATTTTAAATTTTAACATCCTTGTTAATAACCGCCTGTTAAAAGTTGTTGAAATGTGGATAATTTTAGGTGGTTATGTAAACAAAGGTAACCAAATATTAAGATTGGACGTTTTTAATAATATCATCAACAAGCTTCTTTTCACTCTCGTTGGATTTCAAGATAGTTTTAATCTTCTCAATGGTATAAAGCACCGTTGTGTGGTCCTTATTAAACTTTTTACCTATCTCGGTCGAGGAAAGTGACATTACCTGAGCCACAATATACATTGAGATCTGACGGGCATAAGCGATATCGGCGCTCTTTTTACGGGAATAGATATCCTCGGTCGCAACGTTGTAGGTGCGGGACACCTCATCAACTATTTTTTCAACCGTAACCGGCTCGGGTACGGTTTCCGAAACGACATCTCGTATATATCTCTGAACCAAGGACATGGTCAGACGGTTGGTATCGACCGTCACGTAGGCCTTTAGCTTTTTGATAATACCCTCAAGCTGACGGACATTGCTCTTAACCTGCTCGGCAATATAATAAACAATGTCATCATCTACATTTATTCCGAGCTGTTCGGCCTTGTTTTTCAAAATACTGACCCTTGTTTCAAACTCGGGTGGCTGCATATCGGCCATCATACCGCTTTCAAAGCGTGAACGTATACGCTCCTCAAGGGTTTTGATCTCCTTAGGCGGACGGTCAGAGGTAACAACTATCTGACGCTCGGGATAAAGCTCGTTAAAGGTGTTGAAAAACTCCTCCTGAGCCTGCTCCTTACCTGCGATAAAATGAATATCGTCTATCAGCAAAACATCGACCGAGCGAAATCTGTCATGAAAAATATCGGTGGTCTGACTGCGGATGGCCTGAATAAGCTCGTTAGTGAACTGCTCACCTCTTAAAAACAGAATTTTCTTATCGGGAAAGTTTTTTTCGATACTGTTTTTAATAGCGCTCATCAAATGGGTCTTACCGACACCCGAGTTTCCGTAAAGGAATAAAGGATTGTATTGATTTGAATAAGGATTTTTTGCAACCGCCATAGCCGAAGCGTGTGCAATATGGTTTGAAGGGCCCACAACAAAATTTTCAAAGGTATAGACCTCGTCAACCTTTTCAACGATATTTTCTTTTTCCTCTTCCTCGGACTTGACTATGATCTCAATGGTCATTGGAAGTCCCGAAACCTCCTCGCAGGATTTTTCGAGCAGCTTTTTGTAATAACCGTCAACCGTTTTCTTGATGTAGATGTTTCGTGTGGCTAAGGTCAGAACGCCGTCGTCGGTTGAAATAGGAACAAGATCAACTATCCAGGATTTAAGTCCTATTTCGGAAATTTTTTCGGTTTCTTTACAATCCTCGCAAATGCGCTCCCATAAATCGGTGATGGAATTTATGGCCATTTTTTTCTTCCTTTCTTTTAAAATTTTACGTATTTAAAGGTTTTAAACAACTTAAAAATTAAACTGTTAAAAACTTAAAAAATCGACACGTATATCCATTAAAAATTTTACCACAAAACTGCCTGAAATTCAAGGCAAAAAACCCTTAAAAAATACAAAAAAATAACCAATTTTAAGGCCAACTTTTTTACACTTTTTCATATATAATAATAAATTATTATATATGAAATTTTTTCGGTTTCGTTTTTTAAAAAAACACAAAAAAACACCTGCCGAATGACAGGTGTTTAAAGTAAATTTTAATCCTCTAATTTTTCTAAAAAAGAGTGGATTTCGTTGCCTGTTTTGTAACCCACAAGGGTATCAACGTTGCAACGGTGGATGCTGTTGAACAGATTTTTTTCAATTTCGGGATTTTTGATTTTAAGCTCCTTTATCAAAAGCTTAATTTCACGCCTTTTGGAAGCGTTTTCGTCCACCGCCGCCCGTGCCGTCAGCTTGCAGGCGCAGGCAATGAAAGAAAGGTCATTATAATTTGCCCAGCGGATGATGTCCTCCTCCAAAATACAGTAAAGTGGACGGATAAGCTCCATGCCCTCAAAATTTGTCGATTTAAGTCGAGGAAGCATTCCCTGAATCTGCGAGCCGTACATCATACCCATAAGCGTGGTTTCAATAACATCACTCATGTGGTGTCCCAACGCAATTTTGTTACAACCGAGACGCTGTGCCTCAGCGTACAGATGACCTCGGCGCATTCTTGCGCACAGATAACACGGCGACTCGGTCACCGAATCGGCAATATCAAAAATATTGGTTTCAAAAATATGAATGGGTATCTCTAAAATTTCGGCATTTTTCTCTATTTTCCGACGGTTTTCAGGGTTGTAGCCGGGATCCATCACGATGAATTTAAGGTCAAATTTAACCTCGCTGTATCGCTGAAGCATCTTCATCAAAACGGCCAGCATCATAGAGTCTTTTCCGCCCGAAATGCAAACGGCAATGCTATCCCCTTCTTTAATAAGGCGATAGTTTTTAACACCCTCAATGAATTTGTTCCAAATTTCCTTACGGAACTTTTTGTTGATGCTCCGCTCGGCTTCTCCTGCACGGGATAATTCCTTCGGCATAATTCTTCCTTTACTTCAATAATTCCTTTACGGCCTCGCTTGCCATAATAAGCCCCACAACAGGCGGCACAAACGGTACAGAACCGGGGATACTTCGGCCGGTTTCGGGGTCTTTTTCGGTTGATTCAACCGGCATTTCCTCCGAATAAACGACCTTTAACGACTTTATTCCTCTTTTTTTGAGGCTTGTCCGCATAATTCGAGCCAACGGACAGACCTTGGTGTCGTAAATATCGGCAACCTTAAAAGCGGTCGGGTCAACCTTATTGCCGGCGCCCATTGCCGAAATAACGGGAATTTTGTCGGCATTTGCACGGCAGATTATGTCGATTTTTGCCGCAACGGTGTCGACACAGTCTAAAATGCAGTCGAATTTTGTAAAATCAAACTGCTCGGCCGTTTCGGGCAGATAAAAGCATTGGTAAGTAGTGACCTTGCAATCGGGGTTTATATCGAGAATTTTATCTCGCATGACCTCTACCTTGGGTCGGCCGACGGTGCTGTGTAACGCCACCGCTTGGCGGTTGATGTTGCTGACCGACACGGTGTCGCTGTCGATAATATCTATCGCACCCACACCCGCCCGAGCTATTGCCTCGACCGCATGACCGCCCACACCGCCGATGCCGAAAACGGCCACCCGACAGCGAGAAAGCTTTTCTATTGAAATTTGACCCAAAACACGGGCCGTGCGAGAAAATTGCTCCTGCATTTTTTGTTCTCCATTTATAAAATCTCGTGCCATTAGGCACATATCGAGCGCAATAGCGCATATCGACGCTGACGGCGTGTTAAAGCCTGAAAATTATTCATTACCGTCGTAGGGGCGAACTGCGTTCGCCCACCGAAAAGCCCTCCTTGCCTAAAGGAGGGTGGCATTGCGAAGCAATGACGGGAGGATTCCGCAAGACGGCTTCACGGAACGGATAAATCCGTTCCCTACAAAGGATCCACCCACCTTGCCGTAGGGGCGAACCTCTGTGTTCGCCCGTCGCAAGACGGATTTCGGGAGGGCGCAGAGGCCCTCCCCTACAATCAAGCCTACAGACACAATGTAGGGACCGGCGTCCCCGACGGTCCGCCGTAGGTCGGCTCACTGAATCCCTCCGTCTTTTTGCTTCGCAAAAATCCACCCGCTTACTGCGGCGGCCCCCTCTGTCACTCCGTGACATCTCCCCATTTTATGGGGAGTCACCCTTTAGGCAAGGGAGGCTGCGTAGGGGTGATTCACGAATCGCCCGCTGAAGCCTGTTTTTGGGAGGGTGCAGAGGCCTTCCCTTACTTTAAAACAATTTCTTAACAGCACCGGTTTTATAAAGCACTCCAAACAGGGCCGAGCCCGACACGGCTCCGATAACGCCTTGAATTGCGTTTCCTAAAACGTCGGCTACGGCAACTCCAAGGCCGTAAAGCGGTATCTCGAACACGAAATATCCGAAAATCATTACAATTTCGGCCGCAATTGCGCCCAAAGCGATACCGACAATATCAAGTCTTTTGCTCAATTTCAAAAACGCCTTAAACACAAAATAACAAACGACAGCCATAAGCCATTTAATGACAAGCGTTGCGGGCGCATAGTAGGTATAACCTAAAACAAGATCGGCAAGCCCTGCACCGATACCTGCGGCAAGTCCTCCCCACACGGGGCCTAAGCACAAAGCCGCAACGATGATAAAGCAATCACCGAAATTGAAGTATCCCTTATTGGGCAACGGCACGGGAAATGCAAAGGTGAAAATACATATTACCGCCGCAAAAACGGCCGCACAGCACAGCTTGAACAGTTTGTTTTTTTTCATAAAAAAGACCTCTTTCTTAAACTTAAAATAAAAATATCAACTTCCGTTGACGATGTTCTTCATCCAATTTCCTTTGTTTACAAGGTAGAGTCCGATGAAGCCTTTTAGCAGGTAGACCGACTGCACCGCACCGTAAAGATAAACGGCAGGAATATCGGTGTAACGGGATAACACAAAGGCCAACGGCACCGAAACGAACCACATAAAGCCGCAGTCAAACACGAAGGTTATCATGGCTTTTCCGCCCGAGCGCAGGGTGAAATACGACGAATGCGCAAGCGAGTCGAAAGGCATCATCAAGGCACCCATAACTATAAGACCCGAGGCAATGCTTCTGACCTCGTCGGATGTGTTGTAAAGCAATGGAATAACAGGCGAAAGAGAGGCATAAATTATGCACATAATGACACTGATAAACAAAGAGAATGCTATCAGCTTGCGGTCGGTGTCCATAACCTCGTTCATACGGCCCGCACCCAGCATATTACCGATGATTATGCCGATGACGCTTCCCATTGCCAGAAAAACAACGGCAAAAAGGTTCCAGAAGGTCTGGTTGATGTTGTTGGCGGCGACCACTTCGACACCCTTGACCGAGTAGCTTTGGTTCAAAATTGCCACACCCGAAGCCCAAAGGGTTTCGTTGAGCAGTAAGGGCAAGGCCTTTTTGAACATATCAAAGGCCAGAGATAACGGCATTCTGAAATTGCGGAAAAGACCCGTGATATATGGATTTTTCTCTTTGTGGGTGTGTGTCCAGATGATGACTATTCCCGCTTCGACATATCTCGACAAAACGGTGGCGATGGCCGCACCTGCGGCACCCATTTTGGGTATTCCCAACGGCTCGACACCGAAGATGAGGATGTAGTTAAAGAAAAGGTTGACCAAAACCGCAACGATGCCCGCCTTCATGGGGAGAACGGTCTCCCCCGTTTCACGCAGGGTGCTTGCATAGCTTTGGGTCAGAGCAAACGGCACAAAGCCGAACATCATAATAAGCAGATAGGTTTTGGCATTTTCAAAGGCCAGCTCACGGTCGATGGTTTGGGTTTCGCCCTTTAAAAATGAAAGGATAAGCCCATCACCGAACAAAAGGAATATTCCAATACCGATTGCGGCAATGACGGTGCAGAGGATAAGCTTGAAGCGCAGCGAGTTGCGCAGACCCTCATTGTCCCCTTTTCCGTAGTATTGAGCACCAAAAATACCGACACCCGACACCGCACCGAAAAGACAAAGATTGAAAACAAAAATGAGCTGATTGGTGACCGAAACACCGGTCATGGCCTCGGTTTCAAGACGACCGACCATGATGTTGTCAAGCATATTGACAAAGTTGGTAATACCGTTTTGGAGCATTATGGGTATACCAATGGATAAAACGTATTTGTAAAATGCCTTGTCACCTATGTATTTTTTGAGCATTTACCTCACCTCAGGTAGTTGGAGTCGTCGTGTTTGCCATTTAACCACATTATGGGGTTAGCGGCAATGTAGTTGTTTATATCTTTAAGGTCGTCCTCATTCCTCACAATATGGTCGTAAAAAGACCGTTGCCAAATTGTTTCGGAAGGTGAAATCTTATGTATATCCTTGGAAACATTCATTTTTAAATAGCCCATTACCTTTGAAAGTATTGAACGGTGACGGCGTAGGGGCGATTCATGAATCGCCCGCAAAGGCTCTCCGTTTTCGATAACTATAATCAAATGAATATGATCCGGCATTATTACATAAGAAGGAATTTTAATATTAAATCTGTCGGATAATGAATTTATTATTCCATCCGCAATTTTTCCGTAATGTTTTAGCTTTATAACGGGCGCTTCGTGAAGCGCCCCTACAACATCGGATAAAATTTTTCTTCGATTGTGGGTGCAGACGGTTATAAAATATGCACCGTTAAGGCTATAATCATATTCCGGCAAACGGGTGTTTTTGCGTTGAGGGAATTTAGTGTTTTGGGTCATTTTGATCACATATTCCCGCTATGAGACATAACGATCGCCACGGCGGCAACGGGGGCCGTTTCGGCACGAAGGATGCGTGGACCCAACGTTGTGACACGGGCACCCATTGACTCCAACATTTCGGCCTCGTCACGGGTGAAACCGCCCTCGGGGCCGATGATGACCGATATATTTTTTGCTTCTTCACCTATTTTCGACAACGGCGTTCCGCCAATTTCGTAGAAAAACAGACAAAGGTCGTCGTTTTGCGACATTTCGGCAACCTTTTTTAGGGTAACGCACTCCCCTACCTTGGGCAAAATTCCACGACCTGACTGTCCTGCCGCTTCGTCGGCAATTTTTTGCCAACGCTCGACCTTTTTCGACAATTGCTTTGGGTCGGGACGGGAAACGCAATTGGTGGACAGCACGGGAACGATTTTGCTGACGCCCATCTCAACCGCCTGCTTTACGGCGGTGTCCATCTTGTCACCCTTTGTCAAACAAAGGTACAACGTGACGAAAACGGTCGGCTCGGTGACGTTTTTTGTCTTTTCCTGTATATCAAGGTCGACACGGTCGGCCGAGCAACCCGAAATGACACAATGGTAGTCAAAGCCCTTGGTGTCCGATACGGTGAGGCTCTCCCCCACCCTCATCCTCAAGGACTTTAAAATATGCCTTGCATCGTCGCCGTCGATATACGGCGCATCCTCAAAAAATTCCTTAAAAAATCTGGGCATTTTCGTTCCCCTTAAACTACGTTTATATACGTCAATAGTCTATCATTTTATAGCCGTTCTGTCAAGCAATTCACATCAAAAAAACCGCCCGAAACGTTGTGTTTCGGGCGGCAAATTTTATTCGCTTACGTCGGGCGTTTCAGGATTTGTGGTGTCGGTGTCGGTTGGGCTTGAATTGCCTGTGGGCGGCTCGACCTCGTTGCCGACAAAGGAGTTGAGAATAACGGTGACCTTGGTGTCGATACCGATACGCATATCGGGCTCGGGGTCGGTCTGGATAACAACTCCGGGAGGCGCATCCTTAACGTATTTCTCCTCAAAAGTGATGTTTTCAATCGAGAAGCCTGCCTTTAAAAGCTCAAGCAGAGCCGAGTCACGGTCGTGGCCGATAACATCTATCATATTGATATTAGCGGGGCCAAGGCTGACGACCATCTCAACGGTGGTGCCAACATCGACGATCTCACCGACCTTGGGGTTCTGACTGATGATCTGACCCTTCATATACTCATCGCTGTATTCCTTGTAGGATATCTTGAATTTAAGATTATCCTTGTAATCCTGATTGAGTATAACGTCGGTATAATTGTGGCCGACAAAGTTTACAAGCTCAAGCTTGCCGTTGGTTGCGGAGGGCAAAGACTCAAGCTCACTCGGAGCGCTTGTGAACGACTGAACGCTTTCAAGTCCGTTACCCGAGCTTGTAGTGTCGCTGTCACCGCTGAACACACCAAGGGTGTATAAAACAAAGAAGATGATAACTGCAAGCAGAAATGCGGTTACGATACCTGCAACAAGTCCGTAAAGGCCGGTACCCTTTTTCTTTTTGGGCTTTTCGGCTCTTTGAGGTGCGGCATTTCTCTGATTATTGGCAATAACCTGTCCCGCCTGAACACCTGCCTGAACACCAACACCTGCCGATACCTGAACCGAGGAAACCGACAGACCACGGCGCATATCGTCAATGTTCTGTGTACGGTCATCGGGCAGAACCTGCAAGGCGTTTGCCAGGGTTTCCAAAACGGCCTTGGGGGTCTCACGGGCAATTTTTGCAGGGATGGTCATATTGTCATTTTCAAGGCGCTCGGTTGCCTCGGGTGGCGGATTGCCGACAAGGGTGCGATAAATGGTTGCGGCAAAGGCATAAACGTCGGTCCAGGGGCCCTGTGTGCCTGCGACCCCATACTGCTCAACTGCGGCAAAGCCGGGGAACAGCTGTGAGGTTAAAGCGCTTTTTGCGGTGCGGCACTCGGAGATCAAAAAGCCGTTAAGTCTGAGCTTACCGTCCTTACCCACAATAAGGGTATCGGGCGAGATTCCGCGGTGAACAATGCCTGCCTTGTGCAGAGCCGAAATGGATGCGACCAACGGAGCAAACAGACTTCTTGCCTGATCCCACTTGAGGATGCCGCCGTTGCGCATCAAAAATTCTCTCAAAGAAATACCCGGAACGTCACGGGTGATACGGTAGGCCGTGTTGTTGGACTCACGGACGTCAAGCACGTCGAAAAGTGCAGGCAGCTCGTTCAAACGGAACAGCTCACGTGAAAGCTCGATAAACTTTTCGAGCGAATCGTTAAAGCTGTACTCACAACCCGAAAGCATAATGATGGTTGCACCGTCCAGATCACGCTCACAAAGGCCGACCGGCATAAACTCACGGATGTTGACAGTGGTGGCGGTCACGGTGTCGTAACCCAGATATGTAACGCTTTCACCGTTTTGATCGATGACCTTGCCGATGCAATAGCGTGCATCAAGCATATAACCGGGAGCAAGATAAGAAGGGTTCTGAGGCTCATCGGGGTTGTAGCCGCAGATGGGGCATTTGCCCTCTGTGACCTTCTCGTTCATACAACCGGGACAAAGATTGTTAGGATTTATCATACTGATTTTCCTTTCAATAAGAAATTACCTTTCACGGCCGACAAAAGACGGCCATATATCGTGATTATACCACACATATTCAAAAAAAGCAACTGTCTGATATCGGGGCGAAATACAAGCAAGCCCCGCATTTCGACAAAGTTTGACAAAAATCACCGTTGCTCGTCCAAGGGCAGGGAAAAGCTCTGCAAAAATTCTTCGAGGAAAACGTTGGCGGCAGGCAAGCCGAGAGCCTTGACCGACTCGACCGTCGAGCGTTCGGCCGCAGAGAAATCACGGTTGCCCAAAGAAAGCTCATCACGGCACTTTATAAGCGCCGAAAGCTTGTCGGCGGCCTTGACAATAAGCTTCAGCTCACTGTCGTCGGTTTTGAAAACGTTCTCATACTCGGGCCTTAAATCGTCGGGCAACAGCTCCAGCAAGCGGTTGGAGGCAGCATCCTCGATCTCCTTATAGACCTTTTTGATGTCGGAATTATAGTATTTAATGGGGGTGGGGAGGTCGCCGGTGATTATTTCGGGAGCATGGTGGAAAGGCGCCAGCACGGCCGCCTTGTCGGCATCAATATTGCCGCCAAAACGCTTGTTCTGAAGGGTGGCCAAAGCGTGTGCAATAAAGGCGGTCTCCAAGGTATGCTCGGCCAGGGTCTCCTTG
>JAZQCY010000124.1:0-21690 GCA_045546555.1 Acutalibacteraceae bacterium
GCCCTGCATCTTGCCGACCGGGTTCATGATGCCGTCAACCATCTTGACCAGTGCATCCGGACCTTCCAGCTTGCAGTCGCAGGCCTTGTCCTCTGCATTTGCCCAGTCAGCCGGAATCTCGACCTTGTGGTATGCAGTTGCGCCGGCGTCGATCGCAGCCTCGTTCATCTGAACGATCTCGATGCCCTTCTTCATGAACTTCTGTGCCTTCTCCTTCATGTAGCCGATTGCCTCAGCCTCCGGCAGAACCTTGGAGAGCGAGAAGAATGCAGACTGGAGAACGGTGTTGGTGCGCTTGCCCAGACCGATCTTTGCAGCGAGGTCGATCGCGTTGACCGTGTAGAGCTGGATGTTGTTCTTTGCGATGTAGCGCTTTGCCTCAGCATTGAGATGCTCGGAGAGCTCCTCGTCTGTCCACTGGCAGTTGATGAGGAATACGCCGCCGGGCTTAACGTCGTTGACCATCTTGTAGCCCTTGATTACATAAGAGGGGTTGTGGCAGGCAACGAAGTCAGCCTTGTTGATGTAGTACGGGCTCTTGATGGGCTTGTCACCGAATCTCAAGTGAGAAATGGTGATACCGCCGGTCTTCTTGGAGTCGTACTGGAAGTATGCCTGAACATACTTGTCGGTGTGGTCACCGATGATGTTGATAGAGTCTTTGTTAGCACCAACGGTACCGTCACCGCCAAGACCCCAGAACTTGCACTCGATGGTGCCTTCTGCTGCGGTGTTGGGAGCGGGCTTCTCCTCAAGAGAAAGATGGGTAACGTCATCGTTGATACCGATGGTGAAGTGAGCCTTGGGCTCGTCCTTCTTCAACTCATCATATACAGCAAAGATGCTGGAAGGAGGAGTATCCTTGGAACCGAGACCGTAACGGCCGCCGATGACCTTTGCGCTTCTGCCGCAAGCTGCAAGACCTGCAACAACGTCGAGGTACAAAGGCTCACCCAAAGAACCGGGCTCCTTGGTTCTGTCAAGGACAGCGACCTTCTTAGCGGTCTGGGGGATAGCCTCGCAGAGCTTCTCGGCAACAAAGGGTCTGTAAAGACGAACCTTAACAAGACCGACCTTCTCGCCTGCTGCGAGCATATAATCGATAACCTCTTCTGCAACATCGCAGATAGAGCCCATAGCGATGATGACCTTGTCAGCATCGGGTGCACCGTAGTAGTTGAAGAGCTTGTAATCGGTGCCGAGCTTTGCATTGACCTTGTCCATATACTCCTCTACGATAGCGGGAAGCTTGTCGTAGTACTCGTTGCAGGACTCTCTGTGCTGGAAGAAGATATCGCCGTTCTCGTGAGAACCGCGCATTACGGGACGCTCGGGGTTGAGTGCTCTCTTTCTGAAAGCATCAACAGCATCCATATCGCACATTTCCTTCAGATCCTCATAATCCCAAACCTCGATCTTCTGAAGCTCGTGAGAGGTTCTGAAACCGTCGAAGAAGTTGATGAAGGGTACACGGCCCTTGATGGTTGCAAGGTGAGCAACGGCACCGAGGTCCATAACTTCCTGAGTGTTGGTCTCAGCAAGCATTGCGAAACCGGTCTGACGGCAAGCATAAACGTCAGAATGGTCACCGAAAATGTTAAGAGCCTGCGAAGCTACGCAACGTGCCGATACGTGGAAAACGGAAGGCAGAAGCTCACCGGCGATCTTATACATATTGGGGATCATCAAAAGAAGACCCTGAGATGCGGTGTAGGTGGTGGTGAGGGCACCTGCGTTCAACGAACCGTGAACGGTACCTGCAGCACCTGCTTCGGACTGCATTTCGGAAACCTTAACGGTGGTTCCGAAAATGTTCTTGAGACCCTGAGCCGACCACATATCAACATAGTCTGCCATAGGGCTGGACGGGGTGATAGGATAAATACCTGCTACTTCGGTAAACGCATAGGATACGTGAGCAGCGGCATTGTTACCGTCCATGGTTTTCATTTTTCTTGCCATGAGAAATTTCCTCCTTATGTGAATTAACTTTGACAAAATATAATGGTATAAGCGGACAAGAAAGCCTACTTGTCCACGTACACATCAATAATAACACTTTTCAAGTGCAAAGTAAATAGTGAACTTTTAAAAAATCGTGATTTTTTTCACAAAGTTTATGGTAAAAATGCAACAATAATGCAAAATTACCTCAAATTTGGGTTTTTGTCACCCTTTGACAGTTCATTAAGCACCTTGACCGTGACGGGAATGGCTAATATAAGAGCAACTATGTCGGCCACGGGCTGTGCCAGCAAAACTCCGTCAAGGCCGAAGATAGCCGGCAGTATCAGGACCGCAGGGATAAACGACAGACCGTTTCGGGAGATTGAAAGCACCGTTGCGCTGACCACCCTGCCCATAGTCTGAAGCATCATATTACCCATAACTACCCACGACATTACGGGGAAGGTTATTATCTGCCATTGCATTGCCTTGGTTCCGATCTCAAGCGCTATGGGGTCGTTGGCACGGAATACTGCCACGATATCACCCGACAGAAGGAAGGCCGGCACGGCGATGACCAGAATAAACCCTACCGCCACCTTGACACAGAACCAAAAAGCCCTGGTAACACGCTTGTAAAGCCCTGCGCCGTAGTTAAAGCCGCACACAGGCTGAAAGCCCTGTCCAAAGCCGATAAGGGTGGATGCCGCAAACATCATAATACGGCCGACCACCGTCATTGCGGCAACCGCCGAGGTTGCGGCTGTGGCAACACCGGGGTAGGCCACCGCACCGTAGATACCGGCCATATTGTTAAGGCAGGCGGTCGATATGCTGTTAAGTCCCTGACGTCCAAGTGACGGCAGACCGCCACGGCATATCTCACCCATGGTTGATTTATCGAATCTGACATTTCTAAGCCTTATCTTGATACAGTCGCTTCGCTCGGTACCAACCAACAAAAGCACCAAGCTTACAGCCTGACCGATAATTGTGGCCAGGGCGGCACCGATGACCTCCATATCCCAGCAAAGAATAAACAAGGCATCAAGTCCGATGTTAAGCACTGCGCCTGCCGAAATTCCCAGCATTGCGTAGGTTGCGTTGCCCTGAAAGCGCATCTGATTGTTGATCACAAGGGATGCCATTGTGATGGGTGCGCCTATAAGGATTATCCTCATATAATCCACGGTGTAATCAATGAAATCGCCGTTGGCCCCCAAAAGCAGAGCCAAAGGCTCGGCAAATATCTGTCCTAAAAGAAGGATAACGCCGCCTACGATGACCGAATACCAAAAGCCCGATGAGGCCACTCGGTCGGCCGAATGCTCGTCGTGCTTGCCCAAAGCACGGGACACAAAGTTGCCCGAGCCGTGGCCAAAAAAGAAACCGAAGGCCTGAATGACCGCCATAAGCGACATAACAACACCGACCGCCGCCTGAGCACGTGTCTGCATTAACGCCTCGTCAACGTGGCCCACTCCTATTTTGCCGACAAAAAAGGTATCGGCCATATTGTAAAAGGTGGTGACCAACATGCTGATAATGGTGGGTACAGCCAGCTTCAGAATCAGCTTTTCAACCGGCTGTGTGGTCATCATTTTGAATTTTTCCTCACGGTGAGCCTCGGTATTGACATTAGCGCTCAACTTCACAACTTCCCTTCCCTATACAAATCCAAAAGATATTTTGCAACACCGTCGTTATCGTTGGTGTCTATCACAATATCGGCAACCTCTAAGGCTTGCGGCAATGCGTTGCCCACGGCCACCGCCACATCGGCATTTTTAAGCATTTCAACGTCGTTGCCGTTGTCGCCGAAGGCCACAACACGGTCAAAGCCATACATTTCTTTAAGCCGTTTTATGGAGTTCCACTTGCCTGCCGATTCGACATACACCTCAACAAAATACTTGTCACCGCTGTAGGTGTCAAGATAATGTGAGAATTTAATTCCGTCGATCTTCTGTAGCTCGTCGGCAACGGCCTGCATAGTCTCCTTGCGGTCGATGCCGTTGATATACACGGTGTTTCCGCCAACGGAATAGTTTTCGACCCGATCAAATCGGCGGTAAAGCTTCTGACGCTTGGCAATAAACTGCCGCTCATACTCGTTTCTTACCTCTGTAAATTCACATTCTATAAATTCGCCGTTAAAGCTGAACACAAGCGGAGGACGGTCGCATTTTTGGAAAACGTCTATCACTCGGTGTGCAAGCTCGGCCGGATAATAGTTTACATAAACCTGTTTTTGCGTCGGCACATCGGTCAAAAACACGCCGTTCATCATAACAGCGGGCACCCTTAAATCGAGTTCATCCAACAGCCCTGCCGCCGAGGACACGCTTCTTGCCGTTGCAACGGTGAAATTCATCCCGTTGGCGATAAGCTCATTCAAGGTGTCCCGAGTAAAATCGGACAGATGGCCGTTTGAATCAAACAAAGTACCGTCAAGGTCGCTTACATACAAGGTCTTCATTGGCATTCCTCCAGCTCGGCACCTAAGTGTTCCCACTCAAGCATAAGCTCTTCCAGCCTTGTGTTGAGTGTGTCGGCTTTTTGGGAAAGCTCGGCCACCCTTTCATAGTCGGCAACCACCTCATCGGACGAAAGCAAGGTGTTTACCTCATCCAATTCGGCTTCAACAGTAGCGATCTCCTGCTCGCACTTCGAGAAGGCTGTTTTCAGCTTGCGCAGGCGTGAGGCCTCCTCTTTTTTTCGGAGGTACTCGTTCTTGTTCTGCGAGGCCGCCTTTTCCTGCTTGGGTGCTTCGGCGGTCTCACGCACCTCTAAATATTTATCGTAGTTGCCGTCCAAAGCCTTGACGGTGCCGTTTTCAAAATACATCACCCTTGAGGCAAGTCGGTTTATAAGGTAACGGTCGTGCGAAACGCAAATGAGCGTACCGTCAAAGCCGTCCAAAGCCTCCTCCAAAACCTCACGTGATTCAAGGTCAAGATGGTTGGTCGGCTCGTCAAGCAGTAACAGATTGTTGTGCTTTAGCATCAAACGGCAAAGCGCCACCCTTGCCCTTTCGCCGCCCGAAAGGGTCTCGATCTGCTCAAAGACCTCCTCCCCCTTGAAAAGGAACAAGGCCAAAGCACTTCTTAAAGCAGTATCACCCATAGTCGGGTAATCGTCACGAAGCTGTTGGAATATGGTTTTATTAAGGCACAGATCACGCTGATGCTGGTCAAAATATCCGACCGAAACGCCAACGCCGTATTCCACCGCAGTTTTATCCATTATCTGACGAAGCAGGGTGGTTTTTCCGCAACCGTTAGGGCCGATTATGAAAATTCGGTCGCCTCGGCGGACATCCATTGATACGTTATTATAAAGGTGCCGTCCGTCAAATGCTTTGGACAGTCCTTCGGCCGACAAGACCTCGTCACCGCTTCTGACGGCGGCCGAAAATGACAGACTCATACCCTCTTTCTCGCTGTCGGGTATCTCAAGGTCTTTCAGCAGGCGGTCGATCTGCTTTTGCTTGCTCTCGGCAGTTTTTATGTTCTTTTCACGGTTCCAGCGGCGCTGCTGTTCAATGATACGCTCGATCCTCGAAACCTCACGCATGGTGTTGTCGTAATTGCGTTGAATTGTGAGCTTGCGCTCCTCTTTCACCTTCTGATACTTGGTGTAGTTGCCGTCACAGCAGTAAAGCTTGTGATTTTCCATTTCAAAAATGCGGTTGGCAACACGGTCAAGGAAATAACGGTCGTGCGAGATGATAACGACCGCCTTTTTGCAGGTGCGGATGTATCCGTCAAGCCATTCAATGGCATCAATATCAAGGTGGTTGGTCGGCTCGTCCAACAAGATAACGTCGGGTGCCGACAAAAGCAGTTTACATAATTCTATTTTGGAACGCTGACCGCCCGACAACTGCGGCACGGTGAGGGTCAGCTCATCCTCCGAAAAGCCAAGTCCCAAAAGTGCCGACCGTGTGCGTGCACGGTAGGTAAGTCCGCCTAAAGCTTCAAATTTTTCACGCAGCTCGTGGTGCTTTTCAATAAGCTCGGCGCTTTGATCGGTTTCAAGCCGCAGGGTGACCTCCGACAGCTCATCCTCCAGCCTTATAAGCTCGTCAAAAACCGACAAAACCTCGCGATAGGCCGACTTTTGAGACCCCTGGCAGGCGTGCTGATTGAGCACACCGATGCTCACACCGCTTTTGCGGACAACACCGCCCGAATCGGGCAGCTCTTCGCCCGAAAGTATACGAAAAAGAGTGGTCTTACCGCAACCGTTACCGCCGATAAGACCAACAATATCATCGGGCTCGATGTCGAACCCGATGTTTTCAAAAAGTAAATTGTCACCAAAGGACTTTGAAAGTCCGCTGACACTTACAAGCATTTGCTTCTCCTAAAATATAAAAATTACAGAATGTCGGCCATATCCAGCACAAGACGCTCTGTTTTCTCCCAACCAAGGCAGGGGTCGGTGATGGATTTGCCGTAAACACCCTCACCTATCTTCTGACAGCCGTCCTCGATATAGCTTTCGATCATGAAGCCCTTGACCAATTTTTTAATATCAGCCGAATGACGGCAGCTATGCAGGACCTCCTTGCAGATACGCACCTGCTCGAGGTACTGCTTGCCCGAGTTTGAATGGTTGGTGTCAACGATGAGCGCCATATTTTTAAGGTTGCGCTCGGCATAATCCTCGCAAAGGTTGATAAGATCCTCATAATGATAGTTGGGATGCGAACGTCCCTTGCTGTCGACCGAGCCACGCAGAATGGCGTGGGTCAGAGGGTTGCCGTCGGTGGTGACCTCCCATCCTCGGGAGATAAAGGTCTGCGGATGTTGAGCCGCCGTAATGGAGTTAAGCATAACCGACACGTCACCGCTGGTGGGGTTTTTCATGCCGACGGGTATCTCAATACCGCTGGCAACAAGACGGTGCTGTTGGTTTTCGACCGAGCGTGCGCCGACCGCTACATAAGACAGTACATCCGACAGATAATAATAGTTATCGGGGTACAGCATTTCATCGGCACTTGAAAGTCCGGTCTCTTTAATTGCACGGATGTGCAGATGACGGATGGCCATAAGTCCCTTTATCATATCAGGCTTTTCGTTAGGATTGGGCTGATGCACCATTCCCTTGTAACCGTCACCCGTGGTTCTTGGCTTGTTGGTGTAGATACGGGGTATCATCAGTATCTTATCCTTCACCCTTTCCTGCAGGTCGGCAAGACGGTGAATATACTCAATGACCGGCTCCTCAGTGTCGGCCGAGCAAGGGCCTATGACCAAAACAAGGCGGTCGTCATTACCTTCAAACACCTTGGCGATCTCGGCATCACGCTGTGCCTTGGCCATAGCGGCATCGGTCGGCAAAGGAAGCTCCTTTATAATATCCTCGGGATGAGGTAACGGTCTTTCATTTATAACTGCCATAATAATTCCTCCGAATCACGTGATTCTTATATCATTGTATTGTACCACACTATTTTAAAAAATTAAAGACCCAAAAGCACAAAAAACTGTATTTTATTGCATAAATATAGTGTCAAAACACCTACTGCACATAAAGTTACAAATAGTTCATTGAAAAAATTTGACAATTGTGTTACAATAATTTACGCTTGGTTAATAAGCAATTCAAAATCACAGGTGAAACGTAATGAGTTTTTTGGACAACTCCAAGCGCTTTGGCTCATCCGTTTTGAAAACCTCGAAGAAGGTTTTCGCATATATCGGAGCGCACACGTGGCTTTTGTGCCTTGTGTTAGGCTTGGTGCTTAATTTTATAATTGAATGCCTGCACCGTCACTCGTTCTTTGGCGGCTGTCTGCACGTTGTTGAAAGTCCGTTGCCGTTTCTTTTCAATTCGCTCATAATCACAACGGTAATGGCGATATGCTCGCTTTTTAAGCGGAAGCTTTTCCTTTATTGCTTTTTCGGAGCATGGTTTTTGGGCTTTGGTATTGCCAACTGCGTGCTTTTGGCAATGCGTGTTACCCCTTTGGAGGGTGCCGACCTTCAGATAGTTAAGATAAGCCTTATCACAAAGTATCTCGGCGTGTTTGAAATAGCGCTTATCGTCTTTGTTATATTGCTGGCAATTGCGGCGTTGGTCGTTCTGTTTATAAAGCTGCCCAAGCTGAAGGTTCGCTTTAAAAATGAGTTGTTTTCCTGCTTGATATACGTTGTTATTCTGACGGTAAGCCTCTTGTGCTTCAGAGCATCGGGAATCCTTTTGTCGGAGCACAACAAAAATGTTGCCAGTTCATATAAAAACTACGGCTTCACCTACTGCTTTTTATGCAGTATCTTTGACACAGGCATTGACAAGCCCGAGGTTTATACCGAGCCTGACCTTAATAACATAATAGCCAACGTCAACAATGCCGCCGAAAAAAACACCGAAATCAAAAAGCAGGCCGAGCTTATACAAAACGGTGAGCAATCTCCCAACGTTATTTTTCTGCAGCTGGAAACTTTTTTTGACGTAAACCATTTGTCTAAGGTCGAGTTTTCCGAGGATCCGATACCCAACTTCACCGAGCTGCATTACAACTATTCTTCGGGTTATCTGGCAGTTCCTTCTATCGGTGCAGGCACTGCCAACACAGAGTTTGAGGTTATTTCGGGAATGTCACTAAACCATTTTGGTATGGGTGAATACCCTTATAAAACCGTTCTGCAGAATAACCCTTGCGAAAGCATCTGCTATAACCTGAAAAATCACGGCTATAAAACCCACGCCATACACAACAACACCGCCATTTTCTACGACCGTGACAAGGTATTCTCCAACCTTGGCTTTGACACCTTTACCGCAGTTGAATATATGCAGGACGTCGACTACACCATTGGCGGTTGGGCCAAGGATGAGGTTCTGCTTGGTTGCATAAACGACTGTCTTGATTCCTCCGAGGGCTCAGACGTAATCTATACCATAACCGTTCAAGGCCACGGAAAGTATCCCTCAAGCTATGAAGATGAGCTTCCTATTGAGGCTATAGGCTTCAGTGAGGATGAGGACACCAACCGTGAATTTAACTATTACATCAACCAATTGAACGATGTTGATAAATTTTTGGGCGAGCTTTTGGCTTCCTTGCAGGCAAGAGGTGAGCGCACCGTTGTAGTAATGTACGGCGACCATCTGCCGAGTTTTGAAATTTCGGCCGATGACCTTGAGGGCGGTGACCTTTTCCAGACCGAGTATGTTATTTGGGATAACTTCGGTCTGCAAAAGCAGGACGGTAACATTTCCGCCTATCAGATATCGGCGCACATTATGGGTCTTTTGGGCTATGATGACGGAATGATGACCAAGCTTCACCAGAACTACAAGGATGCCACCTTCTACCATGATTGGATGCGCACCATCGAGTACGATATGCTGTACGGCGAAAAGTATGCCTTTGGTGGCAAGGAAAACTACAACTACAAGACCACCGAGCTGAAGCTTGGCGTCAAGGACGTTGCGCTGACCGACGTTGTAACCAATGAGGACGGCACTCTGACCGTAACGGGTGAATGGTTTACCGAATACAGCTATATACAATTAAATGACAGCACCGTATCTACGGTTTTTGTTGACAATTTTACGCTAATGACTAAGGAGCCGATCGAGCTTACTACAGGTGACCGTATCACGGTCACTCAAATTGCTGACGGCGGAAAGCCTCTGAGCAACGGAAACTATTACCTTGTCGGCGGTACCGAGGACACTCCTTCCGAAAGTGAGCCATCCTCCTCAACCGACAATACCTCCTCGGACGGAGCCTCGGATATGACCTCGAGCGATAACAATACCGATAACGGCAGTAGCACCGATACTTCCGACACAAGCTCGGAGGACAAGGTAATATACGAGACCGTCGGCTTTAAAATGTCGACCTCGATCGCCATTATTATCGCAGGCATTGCCATAGCCTTGGCATCTATCGCCGCCATAATTATCGTCAAGCGTCCCAAGAAGGAGCGCAACAATAACGGCAACAAATAACATCCTTTAACAACACATTTCAAAGTCGCCCGTGACCTCGGTATCACGGGCGACTGCTTTTGTGGACATTTCGCTTGAAAACGTCTAAAAACCCCAAATATAGGCTAAAATTTGTGGATAAAATATTGATTTTCTGATAATGCTTTGTTATACTTTTTGTGAAAGTGAAACAGTGACCGTATTGCTTGAATTGCACGGCACGGTATTACACTAAACTTACCCCAAAGGAGAATATCTATGACAAGTAGCATCAGAAAAATCATCAGCGTTGTTTGCGCAGTAGCACTTTTGATGTCGCTCTGTACCGTGTCGTTCATCGGCTCGTCTTCGGCTCTTCATCTTGACGCCGTTGAGTCTGATAACACGACCGCAAACTTTGATGTGGTCAAGACCTACGATTTCAACAGTGCATCCGGCTTTGGCTATAGGCGCTTCCTTGACGGCATTGAGTTCGTCAACGGCGGCGTAAAGCTTTATAATACCGGTAACGGCGGCGGTGTTTATTTTGCAAACGACCCCACACATTCAAATATTATAAACCATAAAAACAGTTCGGCACGTGATGTTCTTTTGAGGCTTGACGCAGGTGCAACCTACAAGGTGACCTTTAAATACAAATATCTTGCCGGTTCTTCTATGGAGGGTATTCTCCTTTTAACTGCTCCGGATGCCACCGGAACTCAGGATACTTCGGCACCTGTTAAAAACGGCCATTACATCACCATTTCTTACAGCAACATTGCTTCGCTCACCTACGACAGTCCGCTTGCCGCAGATACTGAGGTCAAAACCGCAACCTACATATTCACCGTAGGTAACAAGAGCATCAACCTCGGCTTGTCTCCCGAGCAGAACGGTTGCTACGCCTGGATCGACGATTTTGTCATTGAAAAGGCAACCTCCTATAACGTTGATAAGACAGAGGTCTACGATTGGACCGATGGAGATGATGCAGGCTTCTGGAATCCCAATAATAACAATTTCCTGTCCGACAGCCAGTTGACCGATAATGATTACAATGTAGGTTCGTTCGTTGATGCAGACGGTCTGCATTTCAGCTTTGCCCATGGCAGCTCTCCTTCAACCTCCAAGGGTTGGATCAAAAAGGGCTTGGTAAAGCGCGACGCTAATGACGGCGGCCTTGCACTTAGCTCATCGGAATATAACTATATCATCACCATGAAATATAAGCCCGAGCTTATCGCCGCAGGTCAAAACGCCTACATCGGTATCGGCTACGGTGCACAGCAATCCACAATAGCCACCATTGCTCACGGTATGCACAACAAGGCATTGGATGAGTGGCAGTACATTACTGCAGTTGTTGACGGTTCTCAATATGGCACATCGGATTACCTCCACGTAACCGGTGGCTCGCAGGGTGGACGCTGCTCCTTCCTCATTGAAAGCATTACCGTCAAAACAGTCAGTGGATCGATACTCCTGCTTGAATGCTCAGCCGGTGAGATCGACAAGGATTACGTTGTTGTTCCTGCAGGCTATGCACCCTCCGATCTGCCTATTCCCACCAACCTTCCCGAGAGTAAGGGCTTTGCAGGCTGGTACTGTGGAGACGTTGCTTGTGACGATTCTTGGGTAGCCCCCGAGGGCATCACCACCCTGACCGCAAGAACCACCAATACCATCAGCACCGTTGTTTTTGACAACCAGGGCGTTAAGACCGAACACAACCTTGCTGTTGGCCTTGAGCTTCCCGATCCCGTTCGTCCCAACGTCAACCTTTTCTTTGAAGGCTGGTATTTAGAGCCCACCTTCAAGACCAAGATCACTGAGGTTCCTGATTACGATCTCACTGTTTACGCTAAGTATAACGGCACTTATCTCGGTTTCAATAACACCAGCCACGTCGCAGGACAGACTACTGCGGCTCCCACTTTGGTGCAGGATCCTGCCGATGAGACAAATCAGGTTATAAGATTCGCTTCGGGCAAGGGCGCACGTCCCAACTTTATGATTCCCCTTTATGACGTTGCGGGCTCCGGCTCTTTGGACCTCAAGACCAAAACCACCTATATTGTGACCTTCAAGGCAAAGCTCACCTCCTCTGACGGTGCAGTCACCAACATCGACTTCTATCAGGGTGACTACAAGAGCGGTGCCGACACCACACGTACTGCGATCACGGGTTCCGGAAATATTGTTACATCGGATGAATGGCAGAATTTCTCCGTTGTTTTCACAACCGGCGACACCTTCTACCTTGAGCGTGTAAAGTGGTCATATCAAAACCATCTGTTCTTCACTATATACAGTGATAAGAGCGATATCTCGATCTATGTCGACGATCTCTGCATTGCTGAGGCTCTCACAGAGGCTCCCGAGGGAACAGTTGCCATCAACTTCGAGACCAACGGCTCCAAGATTCCCACAATGTACGGTTATGTCGGTGAAAAGCTGCCCGAGCTCAGCGCCCCCACCGCAACCAGCCATAAGTTTGTCGGATGGTACGCTGACAAGCAGCTGAGCGTGCCCTTCACCGCAACGACCTTCGGTACAAAGGACGTCACGGTTTACGCCAAGTGGAAGGCCGATCCCTTTATAGTTGACTTCACGGGATATAACGCAGGTGTCAAATCCGAGCGTGCCCTGCTCACAAAGGACGAAAACGGCAACGACTACCTCGATTGGCACTATCTCCACGGTAGCACCACCACGGGCGACTACATACAGCTTTACCGCTTCTTCCTTAACAAGGATAACAACCACTACCGAGTAAACAACGGCACCGAATATACAATAAGCTTTAAATATAAGCTTCTTGACGGCAACGTGACCGTTGCCGCTGTAACAAACGGTATGCTCAACGGTTGGGTAGAGCCCGTTGTTCAAAGCACCAAGATCGGTATTACACAGCTTACCGATGAATGGACAACCGCTACCTTTAAAACAAATATCAGCTATAACGTTGAGTCGGCAAACTATCTGTCGCTTGGTGTTGCAGGCTTCGGTCATATTCTTTTCGATGACATCACCATCAGTGGCGGCGATAGCTTTATAAACCTCTACGGCTCGACCGCAATGTACTTTAATACCAACGGCGGCGATAATTTGGATGCTGTCTCGGGTGATCCCGGTGAGACCATCGGCAAGCTGCCCACCGCAACCAAGAAGGGTTACTCCTTCAACGGCTGGTACACCGACGCCGAATGCACAGTTCCGTTTAACCAAAAGGTATGGGGTGAAGAGGATATCACCCTTTATGCAGGTTGGTTGCTCGGCAAGTTCAATGAGGATTTTGAAGAGTATCCCAACTCGGTGCTTGCCCAAGGTATCTCGGGTGGCTACAAGCTTTATAAAGAAACCTCTACAGGCTATGATAAGGCCAATGTTCATAAAGGTACTACTTCAATCTACCGTGACGGTGTTCAGCTTGGCTCCAAGGCCTTCACGCTCAGCCGTTCAGCCGAGCTCGAGCTGAAGATTGGCAAGCAGTACACCCTGACGTTCTACGTAAAACCCGAAAGTGTGACCGATGCCGCAGGTACCATTTCATTGATCGGAATGGATAGCAACACGGGTATCGCATCACCCAAGGGCTCGAACGTTATTACCGAGCTTGGTAAGCTTAAGGTGGGCGAATGGCAGAAGGTCAGCTACACCTTCACCGCCACCGATAAATACGTTGGCATTTCATCTACAGCCGGCAACAATATGTATCTCGACAACTTCACCGTAACCCTTAAGGGTTATACCGGAACCGCCACCGGTGACACCTCTGTCAACCCGATGGTCATTGCTCTGATGGTCGTCCTCGCAGCAGGCGCTCTCATCGTAACCGGCAAAAAGGTTTTCGAGAAATAATATTTCAACTTAGTTGTAAGACCTCACCGTTTAGGGAGTTGCGGTGAGGTCTTTTTTTCTTTTTAAATGCCTGAATTTAGCAGGATTTTACCCCTTTTTGACAGAATAGTACCTTGTTTTTTATTGTGAGTTTTGTTATACTGAATTTTAGAGTGGAGTAGAATCCATTTTTATTCAGTGAATGCAGGCTTTGCTTCACGGTTTTGAAGGAGTATGTTTATGACACGTACTATCAGAAAGTTTATCAGCATCGTTTGTGCCGTTGCACTGTTGATGTCGCTTTGCGCAGTTTCGCTCATTGGCACAACAAAGGCCATACTTGGTCCCGATGACGATATGTCGGTTGTATACAACCACGAGCCCGTAGTTAGCTACAACTTCGACAGCGCACCGGGTATTGCTTATTACCGTTATGTTGACGCCCTGGAGCTCAAGGATGGCGGTCTTAAAATAGGCAACAAAAATAACGGCGGTGGTGCCTGGTTTGCAAAAGACCCCACTCAAAGCAATATGATCAATCACCAGGGCTCCTCTGCCACCAACAAGCAGACCGCTTACGACAATCTGCTTCGCCTTGATGCGGATACCACCTACCGTGTGACCTTTAAGTATAAGTATCTTGCAGGCAGCACGACCGCAGGCTTTAACTTCCTTTTTGCGTATGACGTTACGGGCTTAAAGGATTCTACCGCTCCCGATTACGATCCGTACAGCAAGAAGGATCTGTCCAACGTAACTATCAAGGAGCGTGACTATACCAAGGTCACCGTCCCCGCAGGCGGACTCACTGCCGACACTCAATACTATAACGCATCCTACGTCTTTACCGTAAAGGATAAGTCCATCAACCTTGGTCTGCGTGCCGAAATGAAGACCTGCAATATGGTCATCGACGACCTTGTTATCGAGAAGCGCACCGAGCAGCTCAAGTTCAACGATATCGACAAGGAATATGTCTTTGACTATACCGATGCCGACAATCAGGCACAGCTGACCGCACGTCAGGAAAAGATTGCACAGAACTCCAACAAGGACCTTCAGCACTACTCCTGGTACAACTGGAACGGCCATCTCGGCTCTTTTGCCGAGGGCTCTGCCAACTACGATAAGTACAATAAGTTTGTTGCCTCCGAGTCATACCCCGGAAAGCCCGGCTTTACCGATGAGGGTGCTAAGTTCACCGTAGGTAAGTATGCCACACTTGTCGATAATACCTCGTTCGGCTGTTGGGCAAACAATCTGCCTATTTACGACCCCGACGTTGGCAACAACGACGGCTACGGCAACAAGGGCGGTTACTTTGTAACCAAGGATAACGCTGTTTATCTCGTTACCGTTAAGTACAAGGTCACCCAACTTACGGGCTCAAGACTTCAGTTCGGTGTTGCCGCACTGCACTCTAACCTGTCGCCCGTTGCAGGCCGTGGAAGCGTGTTCCCCGGTTGCATCACCACCATCACCTCGGTATCGGACGGATGGCAGTATTACACCGCTATTCTTGACACCAATGCAAATCCTGAATTTGCCGACAGAGCCATTACCTTGACCGCCGCAACCGACAGTGACACCGCTTGGTCGACCGTCATCGTTGATTCGGTCAAGATCGAGGAAAAGAGAGATACCGCCAACGGCGTTGCTATTATGAAGTATACCAACCGTGGCAACGTTTCTTACGATATGATCTCGGCGGGCAACAATATGACCCTCCCCGTCCCCGAAAACACCAACCCCGACTCGGCCTTTGCAGGCTGGTACACCTCGGCCGATTTTGACGAAAGCACCAAGGTCGATATGAACGGCTTTACTCCTTTAAAGGGAGTCAATGCCCTTTATGCAAAATGGGTCAACACCGCCTCGGTTATCGTATTTAATAACCAGGGCATGGTCACCGAGCAGAAGCTCGCCGTAGGACTTGAGCTTCCCAACCCCGAGCGTCCCGGTGCATACCTCTTCTTTGAAGGCTGGTACACCGATCTTGATTTCACCAACAAGATCACCACCGTTCCCGATTACGACACCACCGTATACGCAAAGTACAACGGTGTTTACACCGGCTTTAACAACATCATTTGCCCCAACGGCGAAACCACTGCAACTCCCCAGCTGCTTCCCGATCCCGATGATCCCACCAATCAGATCGTAAAGTTCCAGTCGGGTAAAAACACCAAGCCCAACTTTATGATTCCCCATTACGATGCAGTCGGTGCCAAGGGCTTCGAGTTAAAGACCAACACCACCTACATCATAACCTACCGAGCCAAGCTTACCGAAACCTCTGTTTGCCCGGTAAACGCTGATTTCATTCAGGGTGACCGAAGCGGCATGTCCAGCACGACGACACGTACCGTAATAAGTGGCACCGAGGCCGTTATTTCGAGCGATGATTGGACCTATGTCACAACCACCTTCACCACGGGTGAAACCTTCTATCTTGAGCGTGTAAAGTGGTCGTATCAGAACCATATCTTCTTCTCGATCTACAACTACTCCAACCCTTTGAGCGTATATATTGACGATATCTGCATAGCAGAGGCCCTGGATGAAGCACCTGAGGGTACCGTGTCCATCACCTTCAACACCAACGCAAACGAAATGCTGCCTATGTACGGCTATTCGGGCGAGACCATTCCCGCTATTTCCGATCCCGTTTTGAGCGGATACAAGTTTGTTGGTTGGTATACCGATAAGCATTTTAACGAGCCCTTTACTGCTCTTACCTTCGGTACCGAGGATATTGAGCTTTACGCAAAGTGGGAATCGGTTCCCATGCTGGTTGACTTCTCTGACTATGATCAGGGTGCCAAGTCTGAGCGTGCCGAGTTTAAGACCGATGAAAACGGCAACGACTACCTTGACTGGTATGTTGAGCACGCAACCAACAACAAGCACGACACAGGCACTGCCTACCGCGTATTCCTTAATAAAGCAGGAACTCATCAGAAGGTAACGACCGGCGCACAGTACACCATAAGCTTTAAGTATAAGCTTCTCTCGGGTGACGTTACCGTCAAGCCCGTAACCAACGGTCTTTTGAACGGTTGGGCAAGCTATAAGGTCCACGATGAAAAGATCGTCCTTAACGAGGTGTCCGATGATTGGGCCAAGGCAAGCCTCACCTTTACCGCCGCACCCGAAGGCGGTATGTACCTCTCAATCGGTATTGCAGGTCACGGTCACATCCTTGTTGACGATGTTGTGATCGAAGTCGCAGGCAACCTTGCCAACCTTTACGGCTCGACCGCAATGTTCTTTAACTCCAACGGCGGAAGCATAGTCGATGCCATCTCGGGCGACCCCGGTGAGGACATCGGCAAGCTTCCCGTTCCCACAAAAACCAACTACGCATTTGACAGATGGTATGTTGATGCCGAGCTTACCACCCCCTTCACCGACAAGCTTTGGGGTGAAGAGGATCTCACCCTTTACGCAGGCTGGGCAATTGCCAAGTTTAACGAAGGCTTTGAGGACTATCCCGGCTCGGTGCTTGCGCAGGGCATTTCGGGCGGCTACAGCATCTACAAGGATTCTGTCGAATCCAACGATAAGGCCAATATTCAGAACGGTTCCGCTTCGCTTTACCGCAACGGCACGCAGACCGGAAACAAGGCCTTCACTTTAAGCCGTTCCGAGGATCTTTGCCTGACGGTTGGCAAGCAGTACACCTTGACCTTCTATGTCAAGCCCGAAACCGTAAACGATGCATCGGGTACCATTTCACTTATCGGAATGGATAAGCACACCGCTATTGTAACCCCCAAGGATACCAATGTCATCACCACCGTCGGTGAGCTTAAAGCAGGCGAATGGCAGAAGGTAAGCTACACCTTCACCGCCACCAACAAATACGTTGGCATTTCATCCACCGCCAATAACAATATGTATCTCGATAACTTTACCGTAACCCTCAAGGGCTACACCGGAACCGCCACGGGCGACACCTCTGTCAACCCAATGATCATCGCATTGATGGTCATCCTTGCAGCGGGCGCACTCATTGTAACCGGCAGAAAGACCTTCGAAAAATAAGCACTAAACGGCACAAGCCCCGTCCAAACGGACGGGGCTTGTTTTATGTTTTGACTTTTTTAATTCAATCCAAACTGTCGAGATAATTAAGTATATCATCAAACAGCTCGGTCGGGCTGTCTTTTTTTAAGTACAGCGGATGGTGGGGATGACCCTTGGCCTTGGAGCGTGCGCCTGCGGTGTACCATTTGGCACCAAAGCGTTCTCCCCTCGTTATCATATCCTTGACACATTCTTTAAGATACGGCCTTTTCTCGATTATCGTGCCCCAAGCCGCCCAGACGGCAGGCTTATGACCGTCGCCGTAGGAGGCAAGAATATACTCAAACGCCTGCATATTCTGCTCGTGCATAGGTGCGTTGAAGTCGGGATCCATATCATCGGGATTGGTTGCCCGCTGAGGATAAACGTTGAACATTATAAACGAGTCATAACCGTTATGTAACGCAATGCGCTCAACGCTTTTGAGCGTATTGTCAAGGTTATCGGGCTCGGCGGTGGAAGGGTTTATACCTATACAAATCAGCGGATTTTTGCCCCTTGTGCCCAGAATATAACGGTATTCGGAATAGTGGCACGGCACATACAGCCACTTGGCCGCATCATATTCGTGCTGTGCCTCCTGCTCCTCACGCAATGCCTCGTCGAACGACAGAATTTCGATTTTTTGGGTTGTTGAAGTCGGAATATGCATTTAGTCAATACCCTTTCCACAGCAGCGCTTATACTTCAAACCGCTTCCGCAGGGGCAGGGTGCATTTTTGCTGACAACACCCTTGCCACGGACGGTGGCATTCTTGTCGGTGGTTTCTTCCTCGGCGACCTTTTCACGCTTGGGCTCCTCATCCTTGCGGCGGACACGTGCACAGATAACCATTTTGGTGGTATCCTCACGAATGGAGTCGGTCATAGCGCTGAACATATCGTAGCCCTCGTTGCGGTACTCGACAACAGGGTTGTGCTGACCGTAGGCACGAAGACCGATGCCCTGCCTTAACTCGTCCATTGCATCGATGTGATCCATCCAATGGGTGTCAACACTTCTAAGCAGCATTACACGCTCGATCTCACGCATAAGCTCGGAGCCGTATTCCTCTTCCTTTCGGTCAAGAAGCTCCTCTGCTTTGGTTTTGAGCTGTTCTGTGACATCATCTCTATCCAGCTTATTAAGCTCGTCTACGGTAAATTTGAGGTCGTTTTCACCGCAAAGCCAACCGCGGAAATAGTTTCTCAAGCCCTCGAGATCCCAATCGTCGGGAATATCGCTCGTGAGATAGGTTCCTACCGCCGACTCAACGGTATCGCTGACCATCTTGCGGACGGTGTCCTTAATGTCCTCGCCGTCAAGCACACGGTTACGCTGACCGTATATCAGCTCACGCTGCTTGTTCATAACGTCATCATAGTCAAGCACGTTTTTACGGATGCCGAAGTTGCGACCCTCAATACGCTGCTGTGCGCTTTCGATAGACTTGGTGAGAATACCCGTTTCGATCGGCATATTCTCATCAACACGCAGCATGTTCATCATATTGTAAATACGCTCGCCGCCGAAAAGACGCATAAGGTCATCCTCGAGCGATACGTAGAAGCGGCTTGCACCGGGGTCACCCTGACGTCCTGCACGTCCACGAAGCTGATTGTCGATACGTCTCGATTCGTGACGCTCGGTACCGATGATGAACAGACCGCCTGCGGCTCTTACCTTTTCGGCTTCGGGCTCGATCTCGGCCTTAAATTCATTATGGAATCTGTGATACTCCTCACGTGCCTTCAAAACATCGGCGTCATCGGTTTCGGCAAAGCCGGTAGCCGCCGAAATAAGCTCCTCACTGTAGCCAAGCTTGCGAAGCTCGGATTTAGCAAGGTATTCGGCATTACCGCCGAGCATAATATCGGTACCACGGCCTGCCATATTGGTGGCAATGGTGACGGCGCCGTATTTACCTGCCTGCGCAATGATCTCGGCTTCCTTATCGTGATATTTTGCATTCAGAACGTTGTGCTTGACACCCTTTTTGCGAAGCAGGGTCGAAAGCTGCTCGGACTTTTCAATGGAAATGGTACCGACCAGCACGGGCTGACCCTTTTCGTGACATTCAACGATATTCTCAATAACTGCGTTGAACTTGGCTCTCTCGGTCTTGTAGACAACGTCATCCATATCCTCACGGATAACGGGCTTATTGGTGGGGATCTCGACAACGTCAAGCTTATAGATCTGCTGGAACTCGGCTTCCTCGGTCATGGCGGTACCCGTCATGCCTGCAAGCTTATCGTAAAGACGGAAGAAATTCTGGAAAGTGATGGTGGCAAGTGTTCTCGATTCGTGGGCGATCTTGACACCCTCCTTGGCCTCGATAGCCTGATGCAGGCCCTCGTTGTAACGGCGTCCGTACATAATACGACCCGTAAACTCGTCAACGATAAGCACCTCGCCGTCCTTGACAACATAGTCAACGTCACGCTTCATAATGCCGTAGGCACGGATGGCCTGCTGAATATGATGCGATACGGTGATGTTTTCGGGATCGTTAAGGTTTTCAATATTAAAGAATGCTTCGGCCTTCTCGACACCCGACGGAGTAAGAGTGCAGGTCTTGGCCTTTTCGTCAACAACGTAGTCGCCGTCGATCTGAAGCTCCTCATCGGTCTTTTTATCGTCGGTTTCACGGATGCGGACACATTTCAAGGAACGTGCAAGCTTGTTGGCCGAAACGTAAAGGTCGGATGATTTATCACCCTTACCCGAAATGATAAGCGGAGTTCTTGCCTCGTCTATCAAAATCGAGTCGACCTCGTCGACGATGGCATAATTATGACCGCGCTGAACCCTCTGCTCCTTATAAATGACCATATTGTCACGCAGGTAGTCAAAGCCCAGCTCGTTGTTGGTGCAGTAGGTGATATCGGCTTGGTAAGCCGCCTTTTTCTCATCATTGCTCATTCCCGGGACAACAAGTCCGACGGTTAGACCCAAAAAGCTGTAGACCTTGCCCATCCACTCGCTGTCACGGCGGGCAAGATAGTCGTTGACCGTAACGATGTGAACACCCTTTTCGGTCAAAGCGTTGAGGTAGGCAGGCAGAGTTGCGACAAGGGTCTTACCCTCACCGGTACGCATTTCGCTGATACGGCCCTGATGAAGTATGATACCACCCAAAATCTGCACGGGAAAGTGCTTCATCGAAAGCACACGCCAGCTTGCCTCTCGGCAGACGGCAAAGGCATCGGGCAGAATTGCATCCAACGGCTTACCCTCTTTAAGCTGTGCCTTGAGCTTGTCGGTCATACCTTTAAGCTCGTCATCGCTCATTGCGGCATATTTCCCCTCAAGGTCTAAGACCTGCTGCTGCAACGGTCTTATACGCTTGATCTCTTTTTCACTGTAGTTTCCGAAAAGTTTTTGCAGTAAACCCATTTTCCAAAAAAACTCCTTAGGTTATGTATTGCCGAAACGGCTTAAAATCTATATTCTATGTTAGTATACCACATAGTTGTTAAAATTTAAAGTGTTTTTCATTTTTTATGCTCTTTATTTTACGCATTGAAGCGTTCCGACTACACTTTACAAGCAACAAAAGCTTAAAAAATAACAATTGTTGTTGCATTGTTCTGCGAAATGTGATAATATGATTATAGCCGATAGACCTCACCACAATATACGTAAGGAGAAGTTCTATGAAACGTTTTTGTGCTTATTTTTTGACATTTGTGCTTTTGTTCAGCTTTTGCGGCTGTTCCGATGCAAATCCCGTCTCGGATTTTGAGTATCACATTGACGGGGACTACACTGTAATAGACAAATACATCGGTGACAGTCTTACAGTTGTTATCCCCGAAGAAATTGATGATAAGCCCGTAATATCCATAGGCCGTGAAGCATTTAAGGCATCAGCAATAACCTCCGTAACCATTCCC
>JAZQCY010000125.1:0-10050 GCA_045546555.1 Acutalibacteraceae bacterium
TTTTCAAACTGCTGGGGAACAAACACGTTTTTATCCTCGGCCTGCATTCTCAGGGCCGTCTTGACACACTCGTCGATACACTCGCCGATATTGCCTGCATCGTGCACCAATATGACCTCGGCACCGTAGTGATTGACCAGCTTTCTGCGCTCCTCGCTGACCGAGTCGGGCATAATTATCTTAGTTCTGTAGCCCCTTACCGCACCGACCAAGGCAAGGCCGATACCCTGGTTTCCGCTTGTAGGCTCAACGATCACGGTATCCTTGTTGATGATGCCCTTTTGCTCGGCATCAAGTATCATATTGTAAGCGGTTCGGGTCTTGATTGAGCCGCCGACGTTTAGCCCCTCAAACTTTACAAGTATCTCGGCACCGTCGGGGTCACCTATATGAGAAAGGCGGATGATGGGCGTGTTGCCCATAGCCTCAAGTATGTTGTTGCAGATCATAAAAATGCTCCTCAAAATCAATTCCAATAATCGGTTTCAAACGGCAGGTCGATATCCTTAGCCTTAAACGTGGGTTTTTTGCCCTCTTTGCGCTGTCTTTCATAGTCCTTTAGCGCACGGAAGGCATATTTCCCGAGTATGATGATAACCGGTACGTTGATGACCGCCATAAGTCCCATAAGCACATCGGCCACGTTCCAGAGCAAGCCTGCCGAAAGTCCTGCGCCGACAAAGATCAGCAAAGACGCAACGATGCGGTATATGAGCATAAACCTCTTGCTCGGCTCACGCTTGAAAAGATACGTCCAGCACTTGTCGACATAGAAAAGGTTGCCGAGCAACGTGGTGAACGCAAACAGAACCATTGCAACGGCGATGAATATCGGGCCGAAATCACCTAAAGTGGCTTTGAGCGATTCCTGCACATAGGAGGCTGCCAAAGCATCGCCCTTTGCATCGACAAACGATGCCGCATCCAGTCCCGAGCTCATACACATAAACGCAGTTGCGGAGCAGATAAGTATGGTATCGATAAAGACCGACAGCACCTGCACAAGACCCTGCTTTACGGGGTGCTTAACATCGGCCGCAGCCGAGGCATTGGGCGCCGAGCCCACGCCTGCTTCGTTGGAAAACAGACCTCTTTTGATACCGAACATAACGCACGAGCCTGCAAAGCCGCCGAAAATCGCCTCAAAATCAAAGGCTTCCGAGAAAATAGTCTTGAACACCGACGGCATAGCCTTATAATTGACAGCAACGATCACAATCGCTACTATAATATATGCAACACCCATTATAGGAACCAAAACACCTGTAACCGAAGCAATGCGCTTGCCGCCGCCGATAAGACAGTAGGCCACCAAAACGGCAATAATGCCACCGATCACCCAAGGTGCAACAGTATCGTTTTCTTTGTAAAACTCAAATCCCGAGAAGGTATCCTGCAGGTTAAAAGATGCCAACATATTGAAGCCGACACCGTAGGTCAGCATCAGAAGCACCGCAAACACAACACCTAACCAGCGTTTTTTGAAGGCCGCTTCTATATAATATGCAGGACCGCCGAAACTGCCCTCGGGACCTCGTTTTTTGAATATCTGTGCCAATGTGCTTTCGACAAAGGCCGATGCGGCACCGATCAGCGCAATGACCCACATCCAGAAGACCGAGCCGAAACCGCCCAGTATCAAAGCCGTTGAAACACCGATGATGTTACCCGTTCCGACACGGGAGGCGGTCGAAACCATCAAGGCCTGGAAGGACGAAACGCCCTTGCCGTCCGACTTTTCGCTGACCGATTTCAGTTGTTGCTTTAAGGTTCTGAACTGTACGACCTTAGTGCGGAGCGTGAAGTACAAACCGCCAAGCACAAGAATAATTATAAGAATATAGCTGTAAAGCGCATCGTTTATGTATCCGACTATTTTATTCAAAAGCTCCATAAACACCCTCATTTCCTTATATCAACTGAAATTATACCCTTTTATAACCGTCAAGTCAACGGTTATTCGTGAAAGTCTGACAGATATTTGTCGATTTCCTCACGTGAGTGAAAAGCAACGATCGTTTTATCGCTGTATTTTCCAAAAAGTGACAGTATTTTCGGACGTGAGCAGGTTGCGAAATCCTTAATAAACTTCAAAAACTCTGCATCCTCACCGTTTTCGATCCACGGCATATCGGGTCGGGGCTTTCCCTGCCGTTGCTTTACTCCCGAAAGGCAGACATCCGTAGGCAGGTCGAGAAAAAAGACGGTGTCCGAGGCCGCAATTCGCTTTTCAAGCGTGCGGCTGTAGTTGCCGTCGATCAACCAACGGTCGGTCGCCAATACCGCATCCAGCCTTTTGTCAAATTCCTCACGGCTGACCGTTGTTTTGTCTGCATTCCAAAACATCATATCAAGGTAATGCAGAGGCAGACCCGTTTTAGCCTGCAAAGCCCTGGAGAAGGTGCTTTTCCCCGAGCCGGGACAACCGATAACAATGACCCTTTTCAACCCGTCCACCTCTTTTCGTAAATGTCAATCAAGTATACCAAATCTACTGCAGTTTGTCAAATAATAAAGCCTTGTGTGAAGGTTCACACAAGGCTGAAGGTTACTGCTCTGATGAAGCGGTTGGTTCGCTTGGGTCGGTCGTCTCGGTTGGTTCGGTCTGTTCGGTCTGCTGCTCATCACCGTCGGTGTCCGGGTCATCGACCGAAGCCTGCCCGCCTTCACCATCCTCGCCATCCTCAACTCCATCGGTGCCATTTTGGCCGTCGGTATTGTCGGGTTTTGCTTCGAGGTCGGTATCTGTGCTTGACTCGGGCGGCTCGGTAGAGGTGTTGCCCTCGGCCGTAAATTCAAGCTCACCGTTTGTGAGTATCATATCGGTCCTTGCGCAGGTACCCCACGATGCCGTCAGTTTGAGAAAAGCATCGGCATTTTTCACCTCTATGAGAATATAACGGGTGGTCTGCATTTCCTCGGGCGAGACCTTGCCGATCTGTTGAGTATAATGGGTAACGGCGTTGCCCTTTATATCGCAAACCTCAACACGGCAAAATCCCGTGCTGGCCTTTGATGCTTCGGGCTTGGTCATCTTTACGGTATAAACTCCCGGCTGCAGCTTATATGTGCCGTCAAAGTCGCTTGGAGCGATCTCGGTCACCGTTTCGACCGTTGCCACACCGCCTTGAGGACGCACATCGCCCACCATCACGGTATATTCAAGGGTGTAGTTTACCGCCGCTATCGTGGTCTTATTGGAAGAAACGCCGTGTGAAAAATAAGCATACGCCGAATAGGACGGCGCCGCCATACAGAAAATGATGGCAGTAAGCCCTAAAGCAATACGTGTCATAAAGACCTTTTCGCGAACCGTTCCGTATTTCGGAATAATGATGTAGTTTGCCAAAAAGCTTTTCACACCGTTCCCTCCTTTCATCCAAATCAAAAGTTAAGTTTAAGAAAGAGTACCCTCCTGCGAGGCTTTGACCGTAATTCCCAGCTCGACCATCGGCGGAGCATCGTCACGGTAGTTGGCCACATTGTTTACGCTCTCGGGCATATAGATTATCAATGCGGCATAGTCATCGGCGCCGACCTTGAGATTTTCAACACTTGACATATACTGTCCGAGGTCACGTGTTGCAAGCTGCTTGGCCGCTTCACGGTCGGCAGTAAGGCTCATAACCTCCTGCTCGGTTCCGATAACGGCGCCGAACTTCAAATGCTTTTCGAGATGAATCTCATCACCGAAAACATTGATTGCGGGTATTGATTTGGTAACGTTGACCGACATAACATAGTCAAAATCAACGGTGCCTTCATTTTCAATTTTCAGGTAGACCACCTGAACATAACCCGGCTCGTACAAAGCACGGTCGTCAAACACCTTTGTCTGCTCGGTTACGATCTCATAATCGTCATTCACCTTGTGCGAGACCACCAAATCAAGCTCACCTATGATAAAGGTGTTCTTCTGAACGGCGGTGGTGTCGGTAAACCAAGCAAGTGTTGTACCTGTACCAAGTGTTCCCCATAAAACCAGCAGGCATATACTCAATGCCAATGCGATTTTGGTAAACTTTCTTCTATTCATTATCACTCTGTCCAATTTGCTTTTTGTCGTCATCATCATCGTCCTTTTTGCGGACAACAATAATGATGAAAATAATGATTACTGCTAATGCTACAATACCAACTGCCGAAAGGATGTAAACCGTTATATAAGAACGGTCACCCGTCGGCGGTGCAGGATCGTCGGGGTCAACGGGAAGCTCCTCAATTCTGAATTCCCAATCGAGGTATCCTACCTGCTCCTGATACTCGTTGCCGACCGTTACGGGTACGTCAAGCTTGACCTCAAGCTCGGCCTCACCACCCGAATACAACGTTCCGAGATAGGTCCACTCGGTCAGCTGTGCGGTCTCATCGGCCATTGCGTCAAAAAGGTTGGTGTCGGTCAGAAGCGTTACGGTCATTTTAAGCTGAGAAAGAAACTCGACCGAATCCTCATGCGCACCAAGTGAGCGCATATAGATCTTGACCTTGACTTCCTTTTCAATGTCATTCTTGACCGAAATCTTCTGGGTTATACTGTCACCCGGCATAACGCCCTTGAAATTCGGGAAAAGGTCGGTCGGTGAATAGTCACTGCCCGGTTCAAAAATGAACTCCTGCGCCTTTCCGTCATAGGTGACGTTGCCGTCAGCCGCCGAAACAGACGTTACTGTAAACACGGCCAGACAGACTGCAAGGATTATCGCTAAAATACGTTTCATCGGCTACACCTCAACCTTCGGGCCAACCGACGGCATCCATGGGAGTATCGGCGGGATTGTTCTCGCTCTGTACTGCCTGAGCCGAAACGGTAAGGTTCAAAGTCTTTCCGATATAGCTGTTGTCGACCTTTTCGCCAATGATCTCAACCTCGGAGAAAATGGCGGTCGTGGTATCACCCGGTTGGACGATCTCTTTATAATAGAACCATCCGTCCTTCTCGATCCAATTCTGACGGTCGATATCAAGACCGAAGCACTCCTCGGCGGTCAGCTCGTTTTCACCGTTGATGCCGTAGACCAGCTTGACCCTTAAATAGAAGGGATGGTCGCAGACGCTTTCAATGGTGACCTTCTTGCCGACTACATCACCGGGTACGATATAAACGCCCTCCTTAGGGAAATCGGTACCTGCGGCGGTCTTTTCGTGGATGATAAACTTGATATTACCGGAGGTCACAACGTTGGTTGCCTTGCCCACTGTGGTATAGTAAGCCAAGGTGCCCTGCGAAAACACAGTAACCACAATAGCTGCAACGGCTATAAGCAAAAGTCTTAATTTTAGCTTTGCCATAAAGTTACTTTTCACTTGTTGTTCCTCCTTTTTAAATAATGATTGTTTTAAAAGTATTATACCATCAGTCATCGAAAAACGCAACCTTATATGACAAAATTGCCAATATTTACAAACATAGGTTGTATTCTTCGATCACCGCCTACCTCACCCTGCGGCAAGGTAGGGGGATCATTATTTCAAATAAAAATTAGTTGAAATATGAAGAAACGTTGCCCATCCAAATGATGGTAACATTCTCGAATGCGCCCGAAGCTACAGCCTCTGAATAGCTGTTGATAACGGTACCGTTAACAGTAACAGGTCCAAACAGATAGAGAACTACGGGAGAGGAAGCAGCATCAGCAGAAACGACAGGGCCGTTTGCTACGTCATAAGTACCTCCAACGATCATCAGAGTAGAGTTCTGGCCGTTTTCAACAGCAAGACCGGTCTCGGTGTCGACAGTTGCATTAACAAGTCTGACCTCGCCGGGTGCAGTGATATAAGCGATCTCTTCACCGGTGATGTTCTTGTTTTCGAGATAGACGGTTCCGGCACCGTTGTAGGTAAGATCCTCGGGCTGATACTGAGCAAATGCCTCTTTAGCGGTGTTAACACCAAGGTTCTCGGACTGGATAGCCTCACCATAGATGTTTACGCTGAAAGCATCGCCGGTAAGAGCCTGAGCCTGCTGAAGGGTCATTGCGAGAGGAATCTCAACATCGGTGAAGAGAGCAGAGGTGTCTGCCTTTGCAGCCAAAACATGGTTGTAATAGAAAACATACTTCAACTCGCCGTCGACGTAAGAAACACCGTCAAATGTCCAATCATTGGGGATGATACCCTTGAAGAGAACGTTGGGATCAGCATAATCGTTGCCCAAAACCTCCATGAAGATATCAGCATCCGAAACGGTTACGGTTGCGCGTACAAACTGAGGATGTACACCGGTGTTGGTGAAGGTGGGATCCTTATGGAGAACATCGCCGGGGAGGATCTCAGTATACTCGAGACCGTCATCGTCTTTTGCTCCGGTATCATCGGTTTCCCAAACATCAATACCGAATACGTCCTTGCCCGAATCGTCGTCCTCGGTAGTACCAACGTAGAAGTTGTTGGTAATATCATCGGAAGCAGTGAACCAAGCCAAAGATCCCATAGAGAGGATGGCGATCAAGCATACACAGAGTGCAGCAACAAGAACTTTCTTCTTTGTAAGTTTCATTGTGAATTTCCTCCTTTCTCAAATGATGATATTCTAAAATCGTAATTACCCGAATTCGTTGACCACATGCTAATTACGATCCTAAAATCGAATTCACCAGGGAATGGTGGTGAATGCGGTATCGAGAGCGTTGCTTGCATCGGTAAAGCCACGGTCCTGAACACCCTGGGTAGCAACGTAAACGTTGAGCTTACCGGTTGCGTCGAACTCGGTGATCTCGGTACCGTTAATCTCAAAGTATGCAGTCTTGACACCGTTGGCATCCTCATAAACGTTGAGGTCGGTCTCGGGTGCGATGTAGACATACTCAAGGCAGGCTGCGGTTTCGGAGCCTGCAACAAGGATGGTGTTGTATCTGTAAACGTATACGTTATACAGCATATTATCAATGGTAGCGGTGTGCAAGGGCTGAACACCGTTGGTGTTTGCATCGCCGTCAAGCTTGGTCCAACCGTTTGCGGCGGCATTGGTATCCCAAAGCTTCAGAACACCTGCATTATCAAGGCAGGCAGGAACTGCAACAAGGGTCTGAACATAGGCACCGTTTTTGCCTTCGTTTAAGACGGTTACCTTCTTCTGAATATAGTTGTCGTCTGCATCGGTGGGATCGGTTCCGACAACGGGCAGAAGCTGTGACTCCTGAACGAATTCCTCATTCTGCTCAATGTCAACACTACCAACGGTGAATACGTTGGTAACCTCATCGGTATCCATAAAGTAGGCCAGTGATCCGCCGACTGCAAGCAGTGCGATAAGTGCAACTGCGACGCTGATAAGAATAAGCTTCTTTTTCATTGTTTATTCCTCTTTTCCGTTTTCTTGGTCTGTCTTAACATCGGAAGCTTTATCCTCCGAAGCTGTAACCTCTTTAGTTTCCTCAAACGGCATAGACACTGCCTCTGCCGTGTGAGCCTTTACATCCTTTTCCCTCTTGCTCTTTATCATATCGGGCAGGAATACTGCGATTATAAGAACAACGCCAAGGCCAATGGCGATATACATTCCGGGGGGATTCTGAACGAAGTCGGAAACGTAGCCCAATAACGGTATGCTGAACTTGACAACACCGACAACGTTTTTGTTGTGGACGGGCGACTTATCGGCATCCTTGTTGGCGTCACCCTTGGTGTAAAAATAAAGCTCGCCTTCCTTTTGTTCTATCCTCTCAACACGGTGAGTCGCCACCGTAAGCTGTTCGTTCAAAACAAAGGTTATGGGGTCGCCAACCTTGATCTCCTCGGCAGGAACCTCTTTAACGTAAACAAGGTCACCTACGCTATAGGTCGGCTCCATACTGCCGGAAATAACGTTGAAAACACGGAAGCCCAATATGCGGGAACCCATCAGGAACACCGCAACGAGCACCACAAGCACCACAAGAACCGTGGACACAACGCCCCATATCTTGGAAAGTGTTGATTTTTCTTGAGACATCTCAAATTACCTCTTGACTCAGATTTAAAAAAGGGGTATTGCTATTTTAATTTTCAAACTGCTTTATAAAAGGATCATTCGGCCTTTTTATCGGACTCCTCTGCCGTACCCTCGGTTACTTCCTCGGGTTCGGCGACAGGTTCTTCAGTCTTTTCTTCTACGGATGCTTCCTCTGCCTTTTCGGCATTGGCGGCCATCTGCGCTTTAAGTGCCATCAGTTCTTCCATCATCCTCTGATTTTCGGCACGCTCGGCATCGATCTTCTGGCGCTCGGCCTCAAGAGCCTCGGTCTGCTCCCTCTTATAGCGGCGGAACAGCTTGATGCAGTTCACAACCTGATAGATTATCAACAGCATAAAGGGTACGAAGATACAGATGATGTAGCCCTGCGGAGTCTTCAAAAAGTTGAAGAAATGACCTGCGTTGGGGATTTTACCTACATACTTACCGGCGATATAAGGGAAGGTTACAACGGTCTCGTCATCGACACCCGTTGTGGTACCGTAGGTAACAAAACCATAGTTGCCTTCGGCATCGATGGTCTTTTTGCGGATCATATGGGTTACGGTCTCGCCGTAGTTATGCTCATTCTGTGAGGTGTATGTAATAACATCGCCCTCTTTAAGGGTGACGGGGTCGACCTCTTTAACAAAGATAAGGTCGCCTGCATCAAAATGAGTCGCCTTCATTGAATCGGTCTGTACGATGAACATCTTGAAGCCAAAAATGTCACGGTCATTACGGTCAAAGTTTCTGACCGATACGATGGTAAATATCATCATAAACACCGCAACGAGTATGACCAGCCATACCAAAACCTTTTTGATAATGCTCAAAGCCTTTTTCATATAACATCCTCTTTCGTGCCAATTTACAGGCGAAAATATTTTGAGGTTTGGGGCAACGACGCCCTTGTTTTTTATTTGATGACCTCGGTTGAACTTTTATTCTTAACGTGACAATTTTCCAAATTTGGGTACAACAAGGCACACGGAGACGATTCTCCGACGCATGAATTATAGCATAGTTAACCTAAAATGACAAGTGTTTTTTTGATGAATTGTTAAATATTTAAACAAAATTAACCGCCGCAATGCCGGGTCATAGCATTACAGCGGTTAAAAATCATAATACTTTTTGTAAAAGCGCCATTTTTTCGGAGTCCGGCTCGGGTAATTGAGCAAACTTAAACTCGATTCCCATTTCCGAATACTTGGTCTGACATATCTTGCGGAACGGTAAAAGCTCGATCTTATCCACAAGCCTGTGCGCCTCGGCAATCGATTTAAGTTTCAGAATATTGCTCTCGCTATCGTTCAACGTCGGGATAATGACCTGGCGAAGCGTTGTAGGTATTCCCTGCCCGTCAAGATACGCCAAAAACTCAAGCACCGAGGCAAGCTCACATCCAACGTACCTACGGTAGTCCTCGGCGTTGGTGTACTTTACATCAAGCAACACACGGTCGGTGACATTAAGCAGCGCCTTAACACCGTCGTTCAGAACACAGCCCGAGGTATCAAAGCAGGTGTTTATCCCCTCGTTATGGCAAAGCTCAAAAAGCTCCTTCACAAACTCGGCCTGCAAAAGCGGTTCTCCGCCCGAAACGGTCACACCGCCCTTTTCACCGAAGTATTCCTTAAAGCGCACCGCCTTTTGGACTACCTCTTGAGGGGTGTACTCGGTACCGCCCGAAAACTCCCACGTGTCGGGATTGTGACAGCATCCGCAGTGCAGCGGACAGCCCTGCATAAAAACCACAAACCTGACCCCGGGTCCGTCAACGGTACCAAGGCTTTGTATCGAATGAACCCTGCCTATCATAAGGCCACGTGGAAGGTACGGCTGATAACCTCACGTTGCTGCTCACGGGACAGCTTGTGGAAGTTGACGGCATAGCCCGACACACGGATGGTGAGGTTGGGATAAGCCTCGGGGTCATCGTAAGCCTTCATCAAAGTCTCACGGTTCAAAACATTGACATTGATGTGGTGAGCCTTCTTGGCAAAGTAACCGTCTAAGATGGAAACAAGGTTGTCCACCCTTTCGGCATCGGTCTTGCCCAAGGCCTCGGGCGTGATGGAGAAGGTGTTGGAGATACCGTCACGGCAATCGTCATA
>JAZQCY010000126.1:0-23690 GCA_045546555.1 Acutalibacteraceae bacterium
TCCACCTTGAAGCAGGTGATTTTATCCCTGCCGATGCAAGACTTTTGTCATCTATAAGCCTTAAATCCGAGGAATCGGCGCTTACGGGTGAATCGGTGCCCTCGGAAAAGGATGCGAATGCCGAGGTCAAAGAAAAAGCACCGTTGGGTGACCGTAGCAACATGGTATTCTCGGGCTGTAGTATTACCTACGGTACCGCAACCGCCGTTGTTACCGCAACCGGTATGAGTACCGAAATGGGTAAGATCGCAGGACTGCTTGACGGTGAGACCGACTCGCAGACCCCGTTGCAGAAAAAGCTTGCACAGTTGGGTAAATACCTTGGCTTTATGGCCTTGGCCGCTTGTGCCGTTATATTTGTTGTCGGTCTTTTAAACGATCTTGATCCGCTTCATCTGTTTATGACGGCAGTATCGTTGGCCGTTTCGGCCATCCCCGAGGGCCTGCCTGCCATAGTTACCGTCGTGCTTTCGATCGGTGTTCAGCGCATGGTCAAAAAGAATGCGCTTATCCGCCGACTCCCTGCCGTTGAGACCCTGGGCAGTGCTTCGATCATCTGCTCGGATAAGACGGGTACCCTCACCCAGAACCGTATGACCCTTTTGAAGGCCTATGTTGACGGCGGTGAGGTGGTTGACATTCCCGCCGAGGATGATGCCGTAAACAAGCTGCTTTGCTTTGGTACACTTTGCTGTGACGGCTCGGTCGTTTTTGAGGGTGACAGTGTTCAGCACTTGGGCGACCCTACCGAGACCGCTATTGTTTATGCCGCACACAAGGCAGGCTTCACTAAGGATGAGCTTAACAAAAAGCATCCGAGAATTACGGGAATCCCCTTTGACTCAGACCGCAAGCTGATGACCACCGTCAATGAAATCGGCGGCAAATACGTTGTAATAGTCAAGGGTGCCTGCGATATGATGCTTGAGCGTTGTGTAAAGGGTGACCTTGAAAAGGCTAAAAAACTGACCGAGTCTTTGAGTGAAAGCGCTCTGCGTGTGTTGGCTGTTGGCCTTAAAATAATCGACACCGTTCCCGAGGAGCCCACCTCTGAGGAACTTGAAAACGGCTTGACCTTTATGGGTCTTGTCGGTATGATCGATCCCCCGAGACCCGAGGCAAAGGCTGCTGTTGCAACCTGCCGCAGAGCAGGCATCAAGCCGGTTATGATAACCGGTGACCACGTTGTTACCGCTAAGGCTATTGCCACCGAGATCGGTATTTACGAGGATGGCGATATGGCCATCACGGGCGCCGAGCTTGATGCAATGACCGAGGAAGAACTCGACAAGAACGTTCAGAACATCTCGGTATACGCACGTGTATCCCCCGAGAATAAGATCCGCATTGTCAAGGCATGGCAGCGCAAGGGTCAGGTCGTGTCCATGACGGGCGACGGCGTTAATGATGCCCCTGCCCTTAAAGCCGCCGACATCGGCTGTGCTATGGGTATCACGGGTACCGACGTTGCTAAGGGTGCGTCCGATATGACGCTGACCGACGATAACTTTGCCACCATTATTGATGCGGTAAAGGAAGGCCGTGGCATTTACGCCAACATCAAGAAGGTTGTCGGCTTCCTGCTCGGCACCAACATCGGTGAGGTCATCACGGTATTCCTTGCCATGCTTTTGTGGCACGAAACCCCGTTCCTTTCGATGCAGCTGCTTTGGATCAACCTTGTCACCGACAGTCTGCCCGCAATTGCTCTCGGTATGGAGCCGGTTGAAAAGGATATTATGGATCACAAGCCGAGACCTAAAAACGAAGGCATTTTTGCCAACGGTCTTGGTATAAGGGTCGTATTGCAGGGTGTTATGTTTGCCGCTCTGTCACTTGTCGGCTTCTGGCTCGGAAAATATTGGACCGGCGGTCCGCAGACCCTTATCGCAGGTCAGACCTTGGCATTCATGGTGCTTGCTATGTCGCAGGTACTGCAGTCGTTCAATATGCGCTCCGACCGTTCGCTCTTTAAGACCGGTCCGTTTGGCAACAAGACGCTCAACCTTGCCGCTTTGGCCTCGATACTGATGGTTGCATTCGTTTTGTTTGTCCCCGGCGTGCGTGACGCCTTTGGCTTGACCATCCTGCCCACAAAGCTTTATCTCATCGGCTTGGGTATGATATTCATTCCCACCGTTATAATGGAGATCTCAAAGCTATTTATCAAAAACAAATAAACTGCAAAAAAGAACCACCGTGGTGACACGGTGGTTCTTTATGTACTGAAGTACTTATTATTTCTGCTCGGGGTTCTGTGCGTTGGCCTGAGGAATCTGCTGACGGAGAGCAGCTCTTGTTCTTCTGATCTCGTTGAGGTTGGCTGTCAGCATCTCGTCTGAACGGAGCATAAGATCGTCAACAAAGTCCTGAGCGGCCTTTCTCATATCACGGCTCTTTCTCTGTGCAGCGGCAAGAACCTCACCTGCTTTGGCCTGTGCCAGCTTGGTAATCTCCTCCTGAGCGACCAAAGCCTTGGCTCTTTCCTCGGCAACACGGATAATGCTGTCGGCCTCACGCTTGGCGTTGTTGATAATGTCAGCACGGTCAGCAACAATACCCTTGGCCTGCTTGACCTCAGTGGGCATGGTCATACGCATATCATCAATAATAGCTCTGACCTTTTCAACATCGACAACGACACGCTTGCCGGGCATTTTAAAGCCACTGTCCAGCACCTCGTCCAACTGTTCCATCAAATCGTCCATATTCATAACTTCTACTTCCTTTCGGTTTGTATTCTTTTTAATATAGTATCGTGGATCACTTCGGGAACAAAATCACTTATGTCCCCTCCCATACTTGCGATCTCCTTGACCATACTTGAGCTCAAATACATATTTTCGGCCTTGGTGGTCAAGAAAACCGTTTCCACATCGGGGTTCAATTTTTTATTAGTCAGTGCCATCTGGAACTCATATTCAAAGTCAGACATGGCACGAAGACCCTTGACAATAGCACCTGCTCCAACCTCTCTTGCGTAATCGGCAAGCAGACCGCCGTACTGTGTGACGGTGACGTTGGGAACATCGGCAATGGCTGTTTTAATCATCTCAATACGCTCCTCAGCCGTGAAGCTGGGCTTTTTGGATGAATTGGTGGCAACAACCACTATTACCTTAGCAAACATATTTGCGGCACGCCTGATGATATCAAGGTGGCCGACCGTGACCGGATCAAAGCTACCCGGACAAACCGCAGTTATCTGATCCATTTTATCAACCTTCCGTATTCTTTTTATAGATAGTGACATTTACAAGCTTGCCGTACTTATAGGTGCGGTAGACCGTAAAGCCGTTGGTTTCCTCGGGCAACCCGACATCAGCCGGATGCTCAACAATGATTATACCGTAATCGCTCATTACCTTGGCGGTGCTTGTCAAAGCGTTGACATAGTGACCTTCATTATAAGGCGGATCGATAAAGGCAATATCAAAGGTCTCCTTTGTGCCACGCAGAAACGACATATAGTCGGTTCGGCAAATGACCGATTCCTTCAAAAAGCCGGTCTTTTGCACGTTGCGCTTGATAACGTCAACAGCGTTCTGGGACTGATCGGTGAAAACGCATTTCAAAGCGCCTCGGCTCAAGGCCTCGATACCGAGCTGACCCGAGCCTGCAAACAGATCAAGCACACGTCGACCCTCTATTTCAAAATTTATGGCGCTGAAGATGGCCTCCTTAACCTTTTCGGAGGTGGGACGAACGTCGTTGCCCTCCAAGGTCTCAAGGCGCATACCCTTTGCCGTTCCCGTAATAACTCTCATAGGACTTCCCTTTTAACAAAATACAAGTGTATAGATTTATACATATATATTATCTGCTAATTTTGTCGTTTTGTCAATATAAATTTGTGAGGTTCAACGCAAAATACGGCAATTTTATTTAAAGACACCACAATTTTTCCGTTTTATGTAAACTTTTTGCTTTAAAACGAAAAATAATAAAGACTGTAAAAACTCATAAAAGTCATCCTGAGCGAAGCGAAGGATCTTAAACAGTCCCGAAATTCCTTTAAGCTTCAGAACTTTTAAAGATTCTTCGGTCGCAATTGCTTCCTCAGAATGACAATGTAAAGAGTTTTTACAGCCCTAAAAGTCAAATCTCCAATTCCTCTTCCAAAATCACCGTTACACCGAGGGTTTTGGCCTTGGCTAATTTACTTCCTGCGTTTTCGCCGCAGAGGACGAAGTCGGTCTTTTTGGAGACCGAGCCCGTTACCTTTGCACCCATCGACTGCAGTTTTGCGGTCAACTCGTCACGGGTGTATTTTTGGAAGGTTCCCGTGATGACCACCGTCTTTTGGAAGAACATATTGTCGCTGTCGGCCGCCACGGCACCCTCCTCCTCAAATGTGAGCAGAGCGGCAATTTTTTCAAACTCGGCCATATTGTCGGCATTCTTAAACCACTTGGTTATCTCATCGTTCATTATACTTCCAAAGCCCTCGAGTGATGAAAAATCGTAGCCCGATTTAACGGCGTTAAGGAAATCACCGACATTGCCCAAAAACAGCTCGGACATATCCTTGGCGGCACTTTTGCCGACCAACGGAATGTTCATCGCCACAAGGAAGTTGGACAGCTTGGTGTTGCATGCAGAGTTTATCGCATCTATAAGATTTTTGTACGATTTTTCGCCAAAGCCCTCAAGCACCGTTATCTCATTTTCAAAGCGGTCAAGACGGAAAATATCGGCAAGCTCGGTTATCCATTGATTTTGGATAAATTTTTCCAAGGTAGCCTCCGAAAGGCCGTCGATATTCATTGCCTGCTTTGAAACAAAATGGGTAAATTTTTTGATCTGTCGGCCTGCACAGTTGGGGTTGCCGCAATAAAGCACCTTTATCTCTCGGCCGTCCGACAGTGTTGTTTTTATCTCGGTCTCGCCGCCGCAGACGTAGCAGGTCTTGGGATAATCCAAGGCATAATCCTTGCGGTCGGCCTCCTCGGCGCTCAAGTTCCGCTCAACGTGAGGGATTATCATATTGCGCTTGGAAACCAGTATCCTATCCCCTGCCAACAGCTTGAGATTTTCAATAAAGGTCATATTGTGCAGCGATGCTCTGTTTACATTGGTGTTGTCGATCTCGACCGTGTCAAACTCGGCAATGGGTGTCAGCTGACCCGTGCGTGAAATGTTCCAATTGATATCACGCAGAACGGTCTCAAAATGCGGATCGCCGAATTTGTAGGCAATACCGTCCTTAAAATGGTGAGAGGTCTTGCCCTGCGCCTTGGCAAAGGCAACATCGTCGTAGGAAAACACGATTCCGTCGATGGGCAAGCCGTTTTTGTCGGCGGCGTTTTTAAGCGTATTTATTTTGGACGTCACGCTCTCGGCGGTGTCGTTACCGTCAAGAGCCTCGTGGAAATTGGTGCCGAAGCCGAACTCGACCAACCTTTTAAGCCGTTCGGATTTAAGCGGAACGTCATCAAGCCCCTCAAGCACGTTGAAGGGATAAAACTTCACTCCCCTGTCCTTGCAAATGCGTGAATCAAGCTGACGCACCGAGCCCGAAGCAAGGTTTCGGGGTGTGGAATACTTATCCTCATCATTGTCGATGTTATCGTTTATTGCATCAAAGGTCGGTATGTCGATAAGTGCCTCACCTGTTACCACAAGTCGGTCGGTGTAAGGTATTTTGAGCGGAATGTTACTGAAAACACGTGCATTGTGGGTTATGACCTCACCGACGTTGCCGTCACCACGGGTGGAGGCCGCAACAAGCTCGCCGTTTTCGTATTCGAGCTTAACGGTAAGACCGTCCAGTTTAAGGCTCAAAAAGCCGTCGGACTGCGATAGCATAGCCATAATGTCGCCCACATCCTTGGTTTTGGCAAGGCTCAAAAGCGGGATCGGGTGGGTTATCTTCTGCAGCTCGCTAACCGCCTCATAGCCGGCTCTCTGTGTCGGAGAGTTTGGCAGAATAACCCCCGTTTCCTTCTCCAAAACCGTCAGCTCATCAAACAGAGCATCATACTCAGCATCCGACAAAGTCGGTGCATTGAGGTTATAATACTCGTCCGCACACTTATTCAAAAAATCAACAAGATAATGTATTCTGTCGTGTTTTGCGTCCTGCATAATTCAACCGCCTTAAATCCAAGTCAAATTTGAAACTATATAGTTATTATACTCTAACGGAAACACAAAGTAAAGTAAACAATTAAGTAAATTTTGCATAATCACAGAAAACCGCTCCGCACCACCAATAAGGGAGTTGCGATTAGGGAGAAATCGGTTTTTCGGTGAAATTTTAGATGCCACTCGTTGAAAAGCCTTGAAATACGGCAGTATTCCTGCATTTTTCAACTTCGCAACATCTTCAAATTTCATCCTACAAAACTGCCCTGCACCCAAAACAGATGAATTTTTGTATAATTAAAAGGAAAAAGCCTACGGTAACACTGACGTGTACCGTGGGCTTTTGACGCATTAGACCGCAAAAAGTCGCTGTTTTGGGCGAATTATCCCTAACCGCAACTCCCTTAAGACGACTGTTTTTTGCTTTTGGCTGTGCGGATGAGCGAGATTATCGACGAGGATATTGTCATTGCTATGCCGATATAAACGGGTACCGACCGACTGTGTGTGATATTATACACCAGCGTGCTTGACGATGCGCCGATGGATATCAGCTTGGTATTCCTTGTGTCCTTGACCCAGAAAGCGATGGCCGAAAGGGTCGAGCTTAAAGCAGGAAAAATGCAGAATATATCCTCCCACGTCAGCACCGCCGATACGGCATAAAGCGTGATAAAGCCGAACAACCACCATTTTGACGAGGCCCATTTTTTTGAATTGTTATAAAAAACGATGCCTCTGAAAAAGCATATTGCGCTTGTGGCCGCCGCAGAAAATGCCGACAACAGCAGATAATGCGTTAGCCAACAGATGTCCTGCAGCATTTTTAAAGCAAGCAGCCTTCGGCGGTCGGTCTGCTGAAAAATGATGAACGAATCAATGATGGCCGCCGCACCGAATATCTGCGCTACCCAATAAAGCGTGTTCACTTTTTATCCCTCAAGCCGATCTCGACCCAACCCTCACCGTTTTGTGAGCTTTCGTACATTTTGTCCAGCACGTAGCGTGAGGTCAGACCCTCATTGGCCGTGACTATAAGCGGCTCGCCCGTGCGGATGGCGTTGGCAAAGTTATCGGCCGCCTGGTTCCATTCTTTTTTGGTAGGATACGGTGATTCCTCGGTCCACTTGCCTCCCTTGAACCAATAGGTATGATTGCCCTCGGGGCCGCCCGAGGTCTGTAAGTAAGCGCCCTTGTCGCCGTAGACCTCAAAACGGGTGTACCACGACGAGGCGGGATAAGACGTGGTGGATGAAATGCGTGCCACCATACCGTTTTCATATTTCCACTCGGAGATTCCGTAGTCCTCAACCTCGATATCGTGGGTCTGACAGGTGACCGAGCATTTGACCGCTTGGGGCATACCGAAAAGCGCTGTCATACGGTTGATCTCGTGGATGCCTTGGTTGCTCAAAGCACCGCCGCCATCAAGAGCCCAGGTGCCTCGCCAACCGCCGTTTTCTTTAAAATACTCGGGCGTGCGCTTGATGTTCAGTATCATATTAGCCGATTTCAAATTGCCGAAGAAGCCGTCATCGACCGCCTTTTTAAGCTCGGTCAGAGCGCCTCTGAAATGCAGGTCAAAGTCACAGCCCAAGATAAGCCCTTTTTCCTCGGCCAATTTTATAAGGTCGGCGCAACGCTCGTGATTTATATCCATCGGCTTGGTGACCAACACGTGCTTGCCTGCGTTGAGGCACTTTGCGGCGACCTCGCAATGCAGACCCGTTGGAGTAACAACATAGCAAGCCTCGACCTTGGGGTCGTTCAAAAACACGTTGATGTCATCGGTGTAGGGCACCTTGAACTGCTCACCGACAACCTTGGCCTTTTCCAAATTGGTGTCTACAACGCCGTAAAGGTTGATGCCGACGGTATCCCTTATCTGAGCGCAACGGTTTTTGCCCATTCCGAGACCAATGACCACCATATTGACGGGGTTATCACGGTAGGGTCGGTCAAATTTTTGCTTGACGGCCAAAGCCGACTCCATATCTCCGGGTGCCGATGCAGGCCACACCTTTTTTATGTAGTCGTAGCACTTTTTGGTGGCCTGCTCGCCAGTCAGCACGTTGCCGTTGGGCACGTGGGTCTCGATAGATATCGGCATGTTTTTACCCGTGACGGCGGCGCCTTTGAGCACACGCTCCCACGGCACCTTTTTGCCCTCGACCTCGCTTAGAACTCCTCTTGCCTTTACGTGGAGCATATTGGCATAGCCAAGCGCACGGGTAAAATACTCAATGCAATCGCCCTGAGCCTCGGGCAACAGCTCAAACATATTGGAAACGTCCCAGGCCATGCCCCATTCGGGGACATTGAGCGCATCCAACACGGTGATGGCCTCTTCGGGGGTCTGACCGCAGTTTTCTATTCCCAAAATTAGCCCTGCCTCACGGGCTCTTTTGGCAATGGGGTAGAACATTTCAAGCACTTTTGACAGCTCATCGGGTCGGGTGGCAAGAATGCCGCACTCGGGGTCGTCCTGCTTGTGTTGCCAGAAGTTGAACGAGCGCACAAGACGTGTGTCCAAAATATCGCAGGCACGGATGATGCCCTCAAGCTTTTCCATTTCAAGCTTGATTCTGTCCTCACTCGGCAGATGCACCTTGCAGAGTGACGATTGGATAACACCCGTTTTAAGTCCCAATGAATCCATCTGCGCCTTCAAAGCCTTCAACTGCTCGACCGATTGCTTTTCAATGGGCAGACCGTTGATAAGACCTCGGAAGTCGACGTATTCCAAGCCCCATTCTTTGAATTTTGGTAAAACCGTGGTGACCTCCTGCTTTAATTCATCCGAAAAAACCGAAATATACATAATATTCCTCCTTGAAAAAACTAAGCTATGCTATTATAATAAAATAAAATTCATTTCATTTATAGCATAGTTTTACTGTAAAATAGTAATTTTTTAATCAGAGAGGATATTATGGAACGCATACTGCACGAAAACCGACTGAAGCTTTTGAAAACGCAGGAGCCGTTGACCTTTGTTTACAAGAAAAGCTGTGAAAGCCCCGACTCACACTCGTTACACATCAACAATTATGTCGAGGTTTTTATCTACATATCGGGTGATGTGGACTATATCGTCGGTGAGTCCTACTACACCCTAAAAGAGGGCGACGTTATACTGATAAACCCACACGAGGTACACAAGGCGGTGGTGAAATCGACCGCCGTTTATGAGCGGTTTTACATCCTTATTCCCGTCGATGCCTTTTTAGGCCTCACCTTTGACCCATTGCAGAAGATACTCGACCGTCCCGAAAACGCTTCGGCGGTGGTGAGCTTGCCAAAAGAGCAATGGAGTATTATAAAGCCGTTGCTTTACAGCATTGACCGACTTGCCACCGATGGCGGTGACCGTGAAAGCCTTGCGGCATACGGTAAAATAATCGAGCTTATGTGCACGGTTGACACCTGCGGTCAGACCGCCAAAGCCAACGAGGCCCAAAACATCGGACAACTGCCGTTGCTTATCAGGGACACCCTGGCCTACATTGACCGCAACTTGACCGAAATACCGTCGGTTGCCGATATTGCCGACCGTTTGCACGTGACGCTCCCCTATCTTTCGTCAATGTTCAAGGCTCATATCGGTGTCAACATCAATTCCTATATCCGTATGCGCCGTGTGGCCTTTGCCAAGCGCCTTTTGGATGACGGCGCTACCGTGACCGAGGCCTGCTTTGACAGCGGCTTTTCGGATTGCTCATATTTTATAAAGTGCTTCAGGCAACACATCGGCACAACACCCTTGAAATACAGCCAAAGCCGACGAAAAATATAGAAATAGCACCGATGCTGATACTAATGTCAGCATCGGTGCTTTGTTTAAGGTGCTATATATTACTGCTTTAAATGTTTTTCGGCTTCGAGCAGAAAAACTGCGGCATAGGATGCAAAGCCATGGTTACAGCTTGCCTTGTCGTAGGTGTTTTCCCAAAGGGTACCCGTGCGGTCGGCCATATACTCAAAATAACCGACACACTCTTTTAACAGTTGTTCAAAAAGTCCGTACCGCCTTAAAAGGTCGAGCCTTAAATAGTTGCCGACAAAGGAGTTGCTTGGCCATATTTCGGGCCAAAGTCCCTTTTCGCCTCGGTCAGGGCCGAAGTCGGTCAGCATTCTTTGCCACAGCTCGGGGTAGGTATCGGGGGTGGCGATATCGGTGAAAAATGCGTAGTATTGGCAGGTCTCGGAGCGTTCGCCCGACGATATAGGTCTGCCGTCACGGTAGACCTCGTTATCGGTGAAAAATTCGCCGTTAAAGGAACGCTTGCGGATGACCTCGGCCAATTTTTCGGCCTTTTTCAAGGCGGCCTCGTCACCGAAAATGTTTCCGACCGCCCTTAAAACCTTGCAGTAGATCATATTGGACGGGAAATTGATGTCCTGCACAAAATCGTTGGCCTTTGACCACTCGACAAACACCCAATTTTCAAGCTTTTCAAGCAGACCGTCGGCATTTTCAAACTGCTCAAAATATTTCAAAAGTCCGTAGACCCTATCCTTGAACCGGAGCACAAAATCCCTGTCACCCGTGCGGTGATAATGATCCTCAAGCTGCAAAATGAACCACATCGCCCAATTGGGAATAAACTGTCCGTTTATCGCATCGGCAGGATAGCACATCGGGATCATACCCTCGGGCAAAAATTCAAAGCTTTTGGGCAGGTTGTAGTTTTCAAGGAAATTGCGTTCGATTCGGTTGTCGCCCGTCAGCGCAAGCTCGGTTCGTGCGGTGAAAAAGCTGTCACACAGCCAACCGGCCCTTTCTCTTGTTGGGCAATCCATAAAAATGTCGACCGCATTCTGTTTAAAGGTGTTGACCGCCGCCTTAAAGACCTTTTGAAGCACGGGGTTCAAAGAGTTGTACTCGGCTGTGATAGGCTCACAACAACACAGCTCGATAATGTGAGGATTCTTGACCGTAAACTCGCCCTCAACGGCCGAAATCCTCATATATTTGAAACCAAATGCTTCGGCCGTGGAGAAGCAGTATGAGCCTTCGGTCATATCAAGGCGGACAATATTGGTGCATTGCATGCTCAATGGGTCAACGTCACCGCTCGGACGCAGGGTCTCGTCAACGGTGAAATATAGTGTGCCGCTTTGCTTACATTCGATCTCGGCGGCAATGAAGCCGGTCTGCTCGAAAGGCAGGGAAAGTATCTCAAACTGTCCTTTTTTGAGCGCCGTTTCACCGGAATATTTGCTGATGTCGGGGGTCAGTCGGGTGGTCTGCCACTCCTGAATGTCATCGCTCAAATGCCATTCGAGCTCGTTCTCTTTCCAACCTCCAAGCTCGGCCTTAGAGCAATCGCCTATATCATAAAGAGAACGGTCCTTGCGGTATTTTTCGGGCTTGATGCCTACAATAAACTCACCGTCGGACACTTTGTTTTCAAAGTCGATGCGTGACACCTCAAAGGGTGAGATGCCTCTGGGCAAAAGTGACTTTTCAGAAAACTCTTCGACCTCAAACGGCACGGCGTTGCTGCTTTGGCCGCCAACACGCCAATTGTGGACATCGGGGGTCAGACGGTAGCTTTCGGCGGCAGGACGCTGGTAGCTGAAGCGCTGAACACGGCGTACCCTTTCGTCCAAGCGAAAGGCTTTGAAACCCTCAACACCCGTTGCGGCAACAACACTGCCGTCAACCGACACCTCGGCCTCGATAAAGCCCTCCTGCAGCTGACTTGCAAAGCTGTTTATGTAATAATTCACGACCTCAATGCTAAGGTGATTCTGACCGTTTGAAAGGGTCAAACCGACCTCATCAACACGGAAAAAGCCCTTGGCACAGCGTGCAGGTCCGTGAGCGACAAACTCACCGTTCAAAAACACACGGTAAAATCCCGATGTTGCCACCTTTAAAACACATTTTTTGCCCGAAAGCTCGGTATAAAGTCCCATCGTGACCGTCTTTTCGGTCTCAAGGTCTTTAAGCCAAACAGGGGTTGCTTTTTCAAAAAATGTATTCATAAAACGCACCTCATTTTAAGTCATGTTTATTTTTTAATCACGATTCCTGCAAATTCATAAGGGTAAAGGGCGGTGTCAAGCACAGCCATATCACCCTCGATATGACCCTCGCAATTAACAAATCTGACATCCTCAAACTGACCGTTCAGTTTTATTTTGAGACCCTTTACTTTGTCCTCAAACAGATTCCAAACACCAAAGGCCAAGGCCTCATCATTTTCTTTCAGCAACTCATAAAGGTACGGGTGACTACCCTCGGTATAAACCGCCAACGGCTTGCCCAGCCAACCAAGATACTGCAATACCTGACAGCGGCGTGCATAGGAGGTCATCCAGCCCATTTTGGCATTTTGGGGGATGGCATCGGCCACATTAAACGGCAACACCATAAAGCGGTGACCTTGGGCATTTTCATAAAGGAACACGCCGTCGATGGCCTCATCACCAAATCGGAAACGGGTGATTATTTTAGCATTTTTCTTGTGCTTTATTGTCTTTATCTTGACGCCCGGGTCAAGGCGGACATACTCATCCGATTCAATAAAATATTCCTCGGGCACATCGGCAAGACCCTTACTGCTTTGCGGTGTGAAAACCTCGTAGGCCTCAATGCCAACGTCGATTCCCCGATCCATCAGCATTTTGGCCGAGTTAAAGTCGATAATACTGCCGTTTTTCAAAGCGTCAAGCGACACAAACCGTCCGCTTTCCTCGGTCAGAATATTGACACCGTTGCCCGAATAGGCCGTGGGCAACGACAGATGTGTGGGGAATTTGGAGTTGGGGTCGCAGAAATGATTGCACCAGGTACCCACATAGGTCCAATCGCCGTCGTAAAAATCCTTTTCGCAAAAGCGGTACTGCTCATTCAAGGGTCTTAAACCAACCGCCTGCTTGTCGGCAAAAAGTCCCTCGATAGCCTTATAGACCTCGGCATTGTCCACCATAGCGTCAATGTAGCCGGTCTCATAATCGGCATCGGAAACATAGTCGAGCATATATTTCAGTATTCCGCTTGACGGTGCTGAAAACCTCAAGATCTGGTCAAAGCACTCAAGCCTTGCCGCAGAGCAGGCAAAACGGGGCCTTGGATAGGTGTCGCCCTCGGTGAACACCTCAACGCCCGACTCCTTAAACCAATCAAGCTCGGCACGGGTATGCTCGATTATTGTACCGAGGCGGTTGCCCCAATACGGTGCGCCCGATGCACGGAAAAACGGCTTGGTGTTGCCTGCTAAAGCCAATGTATTTTCCAAAACGTCGGCACCGCTGACGTCCCAGCGCACACAGGCACACATACCGAGCCTTGTGGTGGGAGATACGGTGTCAAGCTCACGGCGGAGCATTTTGGAAAATTCCAGCATACCGCCGCCCTGCACCTTGAGCCACGCATCACGGTAACGGTTTTTACCACCCGTAAAAGCCTTTTTATAAAACTCGTCGGCGGTCAGCGTTTCGCCGACTTCATCGCACATCAGCTTCATGTGGCGCTCGCACCAGCAGCCTATTGCGTGCTGTGAACGGCAGTTCATACGGTAGTCGTCGTCAAGCATTATCATCTTGGCACCGCACTTGGCAATGTTCTTCACCCAATTGGCAAAGTCCTTTTGGAACACGGGGTCGAGCGGACAAAAGCTCTTCATATCATACTTGTCAAAATGCCTCATTCGGGTATAAGGTGACGGCTCGGTGGTGGGGCTTCCGTCGTGGCCGAAGGTCTCTCCGAGCCACACAAGGGTCTCAAGTCCGTTGGCCTCAAAATACTCGATAAGCTCTTTTATAAGCTCGAGATTCTGGGGACTTGAAAATTTATGCTCCATCTCACGGTCGATGGCCAGCGCAATACGGTGCGCACCTGCTCTTTTTAACTCCGAAAGTGTTTTTTCTTTGTTGAAATGACCGTTGGTGACAATGGTTGGAACCGTTATTTTATACATAAGCACCCTCCTTACAAATTCAGCAAAACGACCGATGCTATACCGACCAAAAGACCGACCGTCTGAAGACGGGTAAGCTGTTCTTTATAAAGCCATTTTGACAAAAAGTAAACTATTATGATACCGCCTGCCGAGATAAGCGGAAACATCATAGATGCATTGAAAACACCGTTCAATATCATAACAAACAAATTGACGGCACCGTTTAAGATTCCGCAAGCACCTGCAGGTATAACAGCGTGCTTCAGATGAGTGAGGGTGCCCTTTCGGCTTGTGGCAAGGCCGAGTATCAGTGATGCAACAAAGGATAACCCCAGCGCCACCATCATAAATTCATTACTGTAGGTGTCACCAAAGGCCTGCTGACACATTTTTTGAGTGACCGTGCACATACCGTTGCCCACAAAGGCAAGCGCCACAAAAATAAGCCACTTGACCGATATCTTTTCGTTATTTTGAGGCTTGTTGATAAGAAACAGCGACACGGCCAACAAAGCTATACCGGCGATCAAAAATGCCGATACGGATTCACCCAACAGCATACCGTAAAAGGTGGGAATTAAAAGCGAATACTTGTTGACAAGTGCGGTCAAAGACACCGTACCGCAGGTAAGACATAAAAGAGTGAAAATGTTGGCCGCCATATACGACACGGCAAAGCCGATCGAATACGGCAGATAGCCGACATTCCACTTAAAATCTCCGCTTATCACAACAAAAAACATAAGTGCAACAAGGCTGATGATGGCATTGAAAAGATAAACGCCCTTGCCGTCAAACCTTACGGTAAACGGCTTCTTTAAAACGTCCTGCAAAGGAATAAACAGCACAACGGCTGAAAGCATCAGATAATTCATCAAAGCACCTCCGGGTGAGCAAATCGCTTGGGGATAATTCCCTTATATTAAAGCATTTAACCGCAGAAATTGCAACACTAAATTCCAAAAAAGTCTATAGTTTTTATCAAAAATTCCACGGCGGGTGGACTTTTGCGAAAAGCGCTCCCGAAACTGTAGTGCATTCAAGCCTTGCAACGAAAAAGTTGATGTGGTAATATAGAAAAAAGACTGTTTTTGAGGTGATCACAATGCTGAAGCTTAATGGCAAAAATTTTGAGGTCGACATTGATATGACCGAGCATTCGGGAAGGATTTGCGGAGGATCTTTTGGGGAAGTCAAGCTACTTTCTTCCCCTCTTTTTGAGATGAGGGTCAAAAACCTGTCCGTCGGTGAAAGTAGGCAAATTTCATCGTTTTCACGTTGGGAGCAGGTGTCGGTTTCAAAAAACTGTGACAGCTTTGATATCTGCTTCAAAAATCCCGAAGGCTTAAAGGACATTGCCGTTAATATGACAGCAAAATTGTCGGATTTTTGTATACGTTGGTCAGTAGAGATTGTCAATAATAATGCCGAACACTCGGTTATGGAGGCTACCTACCCCACACCAAGGATGACTGGTGATTATCTTGACTATTTTGTACCGCTTAAAGCAGGCGTTGTTATTCCCGACGCCACACGCACGGTGCAACGCTTTGAACGTGTTTATCCGCATTGGGGATACTGTATGCAGTATTTTGCCGTTTACGGGAATAAAAGCGGCATCTACATTGGTATTGAGGACGGCAAGGCCGCCTCAAAACGCTTTACATACGAAGCAGGCAACGGTGAATGCAAGCTGAAGGCCGAATTTTTCGGAATCGGTGCCTCACTCCCTGCCAACTCGTTTTCACTTTGGGGAGAATGTAATTGGCAGTATTTTGAGGGCGATTGGTACGATGCCGCTCTTATCTATGCCGATTTTGTAAAAAGCAATGCCGAGTGGCTGCCCGAGATTACCGAAAACGGCCGACCCGACACACCCGACCGCTTTAAAGAGGTGCCGTTTTGGATATGCGACTATATACCTAACTCCGAATCGCAAGGCGACAACAAACCCAAAAACATCAGCGCAGGCACAGAAATCTACCCACCTGATTATTGGTACAGGGCACCTATTGAGCTAAAGAATAAATTGGGTGTGCCCGTGGCATACCACGTTTACAACTGGCACGAGATCCCCTTTAACATTGAATATCCACACTTTTTGCCGGCCCGTCAGGAGTTTTTGGACCACGCACAGGAATTGCGCGACAACGGGGTTTACGTTTTGCCCTATATCAACGCAATCAGTTGGGAAATGAACGATGCCGATGCAGGTTACGAAATGAATTTTTCGAATGAAGGTCACAAGCACGGTGTTGTGCAGGAGGACGGCACATTTTTCGTCGCAAAGTATCCGCAATACACCAAAACCGGCAAGGAAAGTCAGCTCGTACCGATATGCGGAAGCTCAAAAAAATGGCACTCTTATTTCGAATATCTGTCCCGTGAGATGGAAAAGACCCTACCGATCGACGGTATTTATTACGACGAGGTCTCGGCCAACCCGGGTGTGCCATGCTTTAACAAAGACCACGGTCACCTGCCGGGCGGCGGCAACTTCCGTGTTACGGGCTACAACGAAATGATGAAAAAGATCAACGCCGAAAAGCCAAAAGACAATTTCAATTTTTCGGAATGTAACGCCGAAGCCTTTATGAAAAGCTTTGACGGATTTTTAACCTGGATGTGGGTCGATGCAGGTCAGGTACCTGCCTTCCCTGCCGTGTATGCAGGCTATATCCAGATGATCGGTCGCTGTACCCACGGCGTTAAAAAGGATGATTTTGAGTTTTTCAAATACTGCACCGCCAATAGCTTGACCTACGGGCAGCAGATAGGCTGGTACAAAGCCGATATCGTATATTCCGACCGTCATATGGAATTTTTGAAGCCTTGTGTGGATGTCCGCTACAAATACACCAAGCTGTTCAACGGCGGTAGAATGCTTCGCCCTGCCACCGTCCATTGCGGCCTTCCAAAGTTAAAAACAAGTGCAGGATTGTGGTTTGATGGCGAAATCGTGTCCGACCGAATCGCCACGGGCTCGTGGACAATGCGTGACGGCTCCAAGACGGTGATTTTTGCAGTGAATATGGCCGAGACTGCCGCCGATTTCACGTTAGAGTTCAAGGCATCGGAATACGGTATTACCGATAAAAAGCTACCTGACAGCTTTGCCCTTGACGGCGACATTTGTAAAATTACCGCCACCGCCGACCGCTACGAGGTTAAGGTTTGGGAAATATAAAGCTTAAAGCCTTCCGAGGTTTCTCGGAAGGCTTTGTTATTTTTTGGACGGAGAAAAGCCGAACATCCTTTTATACTGCTTGTAAAAGCCCGAATAATCGTTAAAGCCGCACTCCAAAGCGGCCGCCGTTGCAGGTGTGCCGTGTGAGATCCTGTCATAGGCGCAGAGCAGTTTTTTCTGCAGGCAGTAGCGGTAGACCGAGGTCTGCATATCCTTTTTGAAGCTATGGGAAAGCGATGACGGTGACACGTGGCAGGCCTTGGCCACCGTTTCAATATTGAGTTCCTTTAAAATATTTTCCTCGATATACCGCAGAGCCGCCGCCGTGACTCCCGAAAGGCTGTTTTGGCTTGAAGCCTTCGGCTCGGCGGACGAAAGCTCGTACAAAATCACCTCCAAAACCGACCTTAAAAGCGACGCATTTGCTTGCGTTGCGTCCTTGGAGATCGAAACAGCCGTATCAAAAAGATAACGCAGTTTTTCGTTAAATTCAAATATTGCCAAGGCGTTAAGGCGGTCACGGGATGCGGGCAAAAATTCCTCGGTAAAGTTGATAACGCATCGACGGTAGTTATCCTTATCCTTGCCTATGAGCACCTGGTGGTAGGTCTCCTTGGGGATGAAAACGACCGTATCGGGCGCAAGACGTGTGTTGACCGTTTCGGAGATAAGCTCGGCATCACCACCCAAAAACAGTATTATCTCACAAAAAGGATGAAACTCCTTGCCCGACCTACTGCTCGGTCCTTTAGCGTATTTGAAATAAATATCATCGTGTGTCAATTCATACAAAAAATTATCCTGCATTTTTATCACCCACAATAATTATATCCCGTTTTGCAAGATTGTCAATGTAATGTGCACAATTTTCCATATATATTGATTAAATTATAAAGTATAATCAAATCAAATAATATTTTTGGAGGTAGAGTATGGACTACGCAAAGCTTGTCCCTTGCAAGGTGGTACGTGATGTTTACAGTTCAAAATATTGGGAAAGCATACGGATTTTTCAAGGGTGTCCTACTATTGCTGTAACCAAAGGCGGCAGAATTTTTGCGGGCTGGTATGCAGGCGGTACAAGAGAACCGCATATGAATAACTATAATCTTTTGATTGTGAGTGACGACGGCGGCGAGACCTGGTCGAAGCCGATAATGGTGATACCAAGCAGCTATGAGTACAATATTCACTCGTTGGACATTCAGTTGTTTTTAGACCCTAATGGCATTTTGCATATTCTTTGGGTGCAGAACAACACCGAAAAAGTGAGTGCAGACCTTGTGAGAATGAGCAAATATATGGGCCCTGCTCAGGTTGACGGTTATCGTTTTGGCGACTTTGTTCATGCTGAGTGGGAAATAACCTGTTCTAATCCCGATGCCGACCTTAAATCTCTTGAATTTACCGAACCAAAATACATTTACAACGGTTTTCTGCGTTGCAAGCCAACCTTTATTGACAACGATAATTGGGTCTGCTTTGCCTATGACCAGATGACCGACACCTACGGTTACAATCTTACCCATGATGGCGGCAAGACCTTCACACGTCATTATTCAGGTAAAAAGCTAAAGACCGATTTTGACGAGACCATGGCATATAAAATGGACGACGGGACCTTGCGTATGCTTGCCCGTTGCGGCGCAGGTTGTCTTGCCGAGTGCTATTCTTATGACAACGGTCTTACCTGGACCGATGCCAAGAATAGCGGAATAGTATCGGCTGACACAAGATTCTTTGTGCAAAAGCTACCATCGGGACGTGTGCTGCTCATCAACAACGATTGCCCAGATGCACGCTCTAATATGACGGTGCAGTTGTCCGAGGACGACGGAAAGACCTGGAAATACAAGGTCTGCATTGACCCCAGAACCGTTAGCTCATACCCCGATGCTGATTACCGTGACGGTAAGATATACCTTGTTTACGACCGAGGCAGAACCACCCATAAGGAGATAATTTTTGCTGTATTTTCTGAGGATGACATTATCAATGGCAACGAAATCGAGTTGAAGGTCATAAGTCGGCCTTTGCCCAACCCCGACCGTGCAGGAGTTATCGAATCGGTCAATCAAAACAAGCTTATCGCCATTATCCGCGGTGTAAACAAGGATAAGCTTATTCCGTTGGCTGAGGCGTTGTATAAAGGTGGAATCCGACTTTTAGAGATTACATATTCGGCAAACGGCTCGACCCCCGACAGCGAAACAGCTGACAGCATTAAGGCTTTGGCCGAGCATTTCAAGAGCAGAATGTTTATTGGTGCAGGTACGGTTTTGACCTTAGAGCAGGTGCGGCTGACCCGTGCGGCAGGCGGTCAGTTCATCATTTCGCCCAATGTGAAAGAGGAGGTCATCCGTGAGACCTGCCGTTTGGGGATGGTTTCAATGCCGGGTGCGTTGACCCCGACCGAGATAGCAAACGCTCACGAGTTTGGTGCCGATTTTGTCAAGCTGTTCCCGATATCCGACCTTGGCGCAGGCTATGTGAAGGCGGTCAAAGCACCGCTTTCCAACGTAAAGCTGCTTGCCGTCGGCGGAATCAATGAAAACAATATAGCAGACTACCTGAATGTTGGCGTTTGCGGCTTTGGTATCGGCTCAAATCTAACCGATAAAAAACTTATCGAGACCGAGGATTGGGACGGCATCACCCGTCTTGCAGAAAAGTTTGTATCGGCGGTGAAATAAATGGCTAATTACATTACTGTTGACGGTGGTACAACCAACACCCGTCTGACCTTGGTTGCGGACGGAAATTGCGTTGACACCATAAAATACAACGTTGGCGCAAGAGCCAATGCCGATGACAGCACACTGCTGAAAAATGCCGTTAAGGAGGGTATTTCTACCCTTTTAGACCGCAATAATTTAACCGAAAGCGACATCAAAAAAGTACTTGCAAGCGGAATGATAACCTCGGAGCTTGGGCTTTGCAAGCTCGACCACATTGTGGCACCTGCCGGCATAAAAGAGCTGCACGACACAATGCACGAAACGGTGTTCCCCGACATTTCGGCAATACCGTTTGTGTTTATCCGAGGAGTGAAACTAAAGGCCAACCGCCTTGAGACCGCCGATATGATGCGCGGTGAGGAAACCGAGCTTTTTGGACTTTGTGATACCTTGAACGGCGTTTACATCCTGCCCGGCTCACACTCCAAGATCATAGAAGTTGATGAAAACGGTAAGATAACGGGCTTTAAAACCGAGCTTACAGGTGAGATGATATTTGCGTTATCTCAAGACACTATCCTCAAAAGCACGGTCGATTTATCGGTTGAAGGTCTGTCGGAAGAATACCTTTTAAAGGGCTGCCGCTACTGCAACGAGTTTGGCATAAACGAGGCACTTTTCAAGGTGCGTGTGCTGGGCAATTTGATGGGCGCCGACAAGGTGCAGACCTACAGCTTTTTTATGGGCGTTGTGCTGTCTGCCGAAATAAACACGGTGCTGAAGATGAAGCCAAAACGTGTCACAGTCGGCGGTAAAAAGCAGATAAAGGAAGCCACGGTCGTGTTGCTTAAAAGCTTGAGCCAAGCCGAGGTAATCGAGGTTGATGAGCAAACGGTGGACTGTTCTTCCTCTTTGGGTGCGGTCAAGATATTTGAATATAATTCAATAAATCAATAGACATTTGCTTAGGGTGTATCACAATACTCCCTAAACAAAAGATTCTTCGCCTACGGCTCAGAATGACAAAACGTGATTTATATTCTGTCATTCTGAACGAAGTGAAGAATCTTTTTTATTGGTGAAGTCAAGCAAAATATACTTGATTTTATGCTATTCAAAATATATAATTTACTTAATACGTCAAGGGTTGTGATATTATGAAACTGTCGTTTGAACAAATCAAAAGCTTCACCAAAGGTGCGGTGAGGGTTGAGCAATATGAGGATTATGTAAACCTTCACCGATTTACCGAGGAACAACAGAGGTTTTACGAGGGATATGACCTTGGATTTTTTAAGAAGACCTTTGCCACGGCAGGTGTCCGTCTTTCATTTGTGACCGACAGTGAAATTTTAAATATTAAGGGCGCGATTTCAAGCGTTTTTGCCTCAACAAGAAGATATTACTCCTTCGACGTGACGGTTGACGGAAAATATATCGGCTCGATTGATAATTACGGCGACACCGTTTTTGAAGGCAACTATTCCAAAATCGAACTGCCTTTGGACGATTTTGACAAGACCATTGCCTTGGGTGAGGGTAAAAAAACGGTCGAAATTTATTTCCCTTATACAGTTAAGGTGAATTTAAAAGAGGTTTCCGTGTCGGACGGTGCTTTCATTGAGCCGACACCCAAACAAGACAAAATGTTGATGTTTGGTGATTCGATAACCCAAGGCTACGATTCACTTCGCAATATCCACCATTACACTGCGCAGCTTGGCAATGCATTGGGATTGGAGATTGTCAACAAGGGTATCGGAGGCGAGGTCTTCAAGCCCGAATTGGCAGGTTGCCGAGAGCCTTTTGATCCCAAGATAATCACGGTTGCTTACGGCACCAACGATTGGTCAAAGAGAACCCCCGAAACGTTTGAAAAAAACTGCCGTGAGTTTTACAAAACGGTGAGTGAGCTTTACCCCAACGCCAAAATTTTCGGCATAACGCCGCCGTGGAACAAGAATTTTGACAACACCGAAAAGGCAATGACCTTCAAAGCGCTTGCCGAGAAAATTGAACAACTCACAAGCGACCTTGAAAACGTTGCAATAATCCGTGGCGATGACCTTATCCCGCACGATGAAAGCTATTTTGGCGACCTGTTTGTCCACCCCAACAATGACGGCTTTGACTGCTATTTCCAAAACCTTTACGCCGAAATGAAAAAGTACATATAACAACAAAACCGCCGTGGAGCACTCCACGGCGGTTGGTTTTATTCTGCTTGACCTCCACCCCATTCGACAACGGTAAAACCGTTTCTTATGAATGGTTGGAAGGTCTGCGGTTTGATCGAGACCTTATTCTCAAGCGGCTTGAAGGACATAAACACCCTCAAAACGCTGTCGGGTGTCGGCGACACGGTCAGTTTGGCCGCATCAACATAATTCTGTCCCTGGAACGAAATGAGGTTATACTCATTCTTCTGTAAAATCGGTAGCCAATAGATAATAAACTCGTTGGCCTCACGGTCGTTAAGACCTATCTCACACAAGGTTTTTTCAAGGAAGCTTGCCGTATCCTCACTTTTTACACAAAAGCCCTTTGAAAAATCGGGCTCAAAACGGCTTTCACCCTCCCAGTAAAGGCAGTAATACTCTCTGCCATCCTTTTTTATGATACCGTTGGGCGAAACGGTAAGCCCATCCCAACCGTCAGTGTATTCGGGATAGGTGCAGGTCAAATTGCCGTCCAATTCCAGTTTTACATTGACTGTTTCGATCTTTTCGGGATACAGATAAATAACCGGCTTATCCAATTTAATAGTGTTGCGTGACTTGGCACTATTATATACCTTCAAGCTGTCAACTACCTCGATCTTATCCACGTCCTCTGCCTTTGCAGAATAAATCGACCCGTTTTTTAGATACCATTGACACTTGGAAACCTGCAATATCACAAAATCTCCAAGCCTACACTTTTCTGTTAAATCTCCAAAGACAACGTATTTAGCACTATCGGCGCTTTCTGCAGAAAGGTATGTTTTTTGCGAATCCTGTTGCACAACCCGGTATGCATATTTTTCACCAAAATAGTTCGCTTCTGCTGTCTTACCTTCCTCAATTTTAAGCTCGATCAATTCCGACGGCACCTTAACCTCGCTCCACTTAAACACCGTAAAAGCTATGCATTGATCGGCCGCCTCTGCAAAGGAGTGCTCTTTCTGCAGTAAAACGGTGAAATCCTCGACCTTTTTCTTTGATTTCATGTCAACTCGAACTTCGTCGCCAACCTCAACAAGCTCGCCAACGCCATCTTTTTTGAAGTTTACGGTTTCGCCATATTTTTCAACAAAATCCTCGTCTACTTTAAAAACGACACTGTTTCTTTTAGCCGATTTTACGGTGCCGATAAAAAAGCCTTTTTCAAAATCGGTTTCGTCTTCCGGCACACTGCCGCAAGCGGAAAATGTCAGCAAGACCAACACTGCACACAAACACAAAACCAACATTTTTTTCATAATGACACCTCTTTCTTTTATTTGTATTTTTAATATACCATATTTCACTTATTTTGTCAACTAACAGCACAAAACCGCCGTGGAGCACTCCACGGCGGTTGGTTTTTGCGTTGAAATATTACTTCTTATCACCCATTGTGAGGACAAGAACGGCCTTTTGGGCGTGCAGACGGTTTTCGGCTTCATCGAAGATCTCGTCAGCGTGCTTTTCAAAGGTCTCGGCGGTGATCTCCTCACCACGGTGAGCAGGCAGGCAATGCATAACCATTGCATCCTTGTGTGCAAGCGACATAAACTCCTCGTTGACCTGGTAGGACTTAAAGACCTTTTCACGCCCGGCCTTTTCCTCCTCCTGACCCATAGAG
>JAZQCY010000127.1:0-19160 GCA_045546555.1 Acutalibacteraceae bacterium
ATGCCTCTGCGCTACCCGAAAAGCAGGCTCACGGCGGGCGATTCGTGAATCGCCCCTACAATTAGCCTTCCCCTCGAGGGGAAGGTGGCAGGCGAAGCCTGACGGATGAGGTGTCCACCGTTACAACGGACTAAAAATAATACAGCATAGCCGTCTCACGGCGGGCGATTCGTGAATCGCCCCTGCAAAAAATCCTTCGCCGTAGTTTAAAACACAAGCGAAGGATTCTTTTAATTATAAATATTATCTAACCGTTTCGATTACTTCAGATAACGGATGTAGCTTGCACCGTCATTCTTCTGATAGATGTTGCAGTAGTCGATGATGAACTTGTTGGTCTTGGTCCATTCATCCTCGGTGGCGGTGCCGATATCGGCACTCTGGCTTGCGTAGCCCAAAGCCATGCTCAAAATGAGGTACATCTCATGGTTGAAGCATTCCTTGTCCTCTTCCTTGGTGGTAGTGTCATACTTGAAGAACAGCTTACCGTCGCAGGTGAAGGAGATCTGAGTGTTGTCCCAAAGGAAACCGTAGGTATGATAATCGTCGGTCAAACGACCGCCTGCCTCGGGATGGCTGTACTTCTTGGACTGACCGTACTGCTTACCGTCGAGCGAGGTATGAACATAGCCCATATTCTTGCCTGTAGTGGTCGGCCAACGGTGGCCGTTGGCGGCATAGGAAGCCGAGTTGCCGAACATCTCCATAATGTCGATCTCGGGACGCATCCACATGGGGATAGAGGGGTCGGTGTTGCTCATTGCGGTAGATGATGATGCGTGCGATGCCCAGAATGCGACCCAGAAGCTGGGACCGTGGGGCACAACGGCGCTTATCTCGGCATAGCCGTACTTATACATCATAATGTTCTGAGTACGGATCATACCGCCGTAGTAATAGTTTTCGTCCTGCGTTGCGCAGATGTGGAACTTGCCGTCCTTGACAAATACAAAGTTAGGATCGGTGTTGCGGACTGAGGTTTTACCGTACTGACCCTCGGACTTATTCTGATTCTCGTTCATCTGCCACCACTTGGTGGTATCAAGGGCATCACCGTCGAAATCGTCACCCCAGGCATACTTGAAGGTATCATCACCGTAGGTCTTGACCGTTTCGGCATAGCTTCCGCTCTTGGCAGTATCGGTTATAGCGTTACTGCTCTCAAGCATCTTGCCGAACTCACTGATAGCGATAGCCGTTGCGTGAGCCGAGCCGCCGTTTAAGTATATCTTCTTGCCGCTTACGGTTATCTTGTAAGCATCGTGGTCGGTGATGGTCTCAACACCGTCACGGCCTGCGTTACCGACGATTATCTCATACTCTGCGGCCTCGGTCTTCTGGTCAAAAACGACCGAAGGCTTAAAGCCGGTCTTATTGAGAATGGTCTCAACGACCTTGTCGACCTCGACCTGTGCAAGGTACGAGAAATTGAAATAAGGTCTGACTATTGAAAATTTATTAAGATTAACGTTGTTTACCGTAATGTCCACAAAATCACCCTTTACCTTGTTAACATACTCAATTCCGCCTTTAACGCCCTCGGCTTTGACAAAGTTCTTGACAAAATGCTCGGTGGCGGCTTTAAGACCGTCGGAAGAATAAGCGTTGATAACTATCTTTTTGCCGATGGTGCAGATTATCCAATCGTTATAACGTCCGCCGTCCTGCGACAAAAGATAATCCAAAGCCTGCTTGGACTCGGGACGGTTGGTTGCGCCCAAAAGAATCTCATATTTATCGTTGCCGTCGGTACCATCGGCAACGTTTTTGACGGTAACACCCAGCACACCCTTCATCTGTTTAAAAAGTAAGGATGCCGATGCAGTCTCGTCAAGCTCAGAAGCCTCCTCGGGACGGATGATGGTGTAAACCGAATCACCGTTTTGAACGTAAACAACATCAGCCTTTGAGATGATGCTGTCAGACGATGAAGCGGTATCGCTACTTCCATCACTGTCACCGCCGCAACCCACAAAAAGGGTCACAGCAAACAAAACACAAAGTGTCAAAGCGAGTATTTTTTTCATAACAGACCTCCTATATATTTCTATTTTCAATTTAACAAGCAGAGAGGTTTTTGTCAACAAATTAACCCAACTATGCGCAAAACTCCAAGAAAAAGATTGTATTTCTGCGCATTACGGGCCCTGGCATTATTTTGCGTTTTCAAAACGGTCAACAAGAAACTCTCCGACCTTGTGCCACAGCCTCAGGTAGTCCATAACAAGGTGGTCGGGCATACATCCGTAGACCGCCTCAAAGGTGAGGTCACCCTTGTAGCCGACCTCACGGAGTGTTTTCATGCCTGTTTCCCAATCGATATATCCCAAAAACGGCATAAGGTGCAGGTCTTTACTGCAATAATTATCGTGCACGTGGGTGGAAATGATCTTACTGCCAACCTTTTTCATCTCCTCAAACTGATGCGTTCCGTGGCTGACCTTTGCGTGACCGAAATCCCAACAAATGCCAACTGTATCGTCATTGAACCTTGAGACGATGGCATCAAGCTCGTCGACAAGAGAGGTAAATCTTGCACGCTTTCCCTGAGGCGCACGGTCCTCAAAAAGGGTCTCCATCGCAATTTTCACGCCGACTCCTTTAGCCCTGTCAACAATGGGCGCAAAGGTGTCGTAAATAGCCCCAAGCACCGTGTCAAAATCAAAGTTATAGTCCTTGTCATAATAGGTGTCAGCATGGACAATAACACATTCGGCACCCAGAATCTTGGCGGCATCGACCGTCATCAGCAGCTGCTGTTCAAATTCCTCGGGGGTCAGCTTGTTGTAATCATACCTCGCATGGCTCTGATTGATGACGACACCCAACTTTTCGCAGGTTTCACGTACCTTGTGAGCTTCAGCTATCGGGTCATCACGCAGAATAATGTTGCGCTCGGGTGTGTTGCCGGCCATACTGAAATCAATGGCCTCAAACCCTGCGTCACGGCACCGTCTGATCGATTCCTCAAACGGTACACGCTCGGTGCTTCGATAAATTTTTCCAAAAACGCTGTGGTTAATTGAAAGCCTCATTTTATCACCCCGTCAATAGTGTTAAATTGATTATATCACATAAAGCTCGCGGTGTCTCGTATTATCGCAACAAATACTTAAAAATTTTTGTTTTCGACGTATTACACGCCTCTGAAGCCTCGGCCGATTATCTCGCTTGAGGTGGTGATGATGGTGAAGGCCTTGGGGTCGATCTCACGGATGCGCTCACGAAGGCGGACAGCCTCGGCACGCTTGCAGACGGTATGTATCATGGTGCGCTCCTCGTGGGTGTATTCGCCTACCGCCTTACCGGTGGTGACACCGTGGTGCAGAGCCGTCATTATAAACTGCGAGATCTCCTGCGGCTTGGTGGTAATCACTATGAAATATTTGCAGGTGTTCATGCTTTCGATAACGCCGTCGACGATGAAGGCCTTAGCAAAAAGTCCCAGCAACGAAAACAGCCCGGTTTTAATGTCAAAAACGACAAATGCGCTTGCGGCAACGATGAAATCGACACACAAAAGCGCCTTGCCAACGTCGATCCTTACATATTTTTTAAGGATGAGCGCCGCAATGTCGGTACCGCCCGACGATGCGCCCGAGTTGAATATTATGGCCGAGCCGATCGAGGTCAGAAGCATTGCGTAGACCAGCTCCAGCAACGGTTGGTCGGACAAGGGATTTTCAAGTGGCACAAAATGCTCGAAGACATATATCAAGGCCGAGTAGGCCATACTGCAGTAGACCGTTTTCAGCCCCGTTGCACGTCCCAAAAACAGAAAACCTACCAAGAGCAGACCGATGTTGAGTATCCATATCCACACACCCGAGCTGATGGGTGAAAGCGCACCTAAAATTGTGCCGATACCCGTCACACCGCCCGTGGAGAAGCCGTTGGGTATCTTGAAAAAGTAGACCCCCACCGACAAAAGCACAATGCCAACGTGCAGCCAAAGTATTTCCTTAACTTTTTTCATTTTGCACATCCCCAAGCAGTTTGAATTTGCAAAAACATTATAAAGCGGTTTATTTTGTTTTGCAATAGGTTAATTTCAAATTTATAAAATACAAATTATATTAACTTTATTAATACGCAACTTAACAAAATAAACCAAAACCATTCTTTTAAAGCGCCAAAACAAAACAAAATTAAGTATTTGCCCCGACCTGCGTTTAACCGCAAAGCAATATATCAGTAAAAATAGGCAAATACATTGTCAAAACGAGCAGACTGTGCGGGCGCACACACAGGTGCGCCCCTACGGCAAGGTGGGTGGGTTCTTTGTAGGGAACGGATTTATCCGTTCCGCAAAGTCGGCTTGCGGAATCCTCCCGTCATTGCTTCGCAATGCCACCCTCCTTTAGGCAAGGAGGGCTCGGTGGGCGAACACATAGGTTCGCCCCTACAGAAGCTCCCTCTGACGAGGGAGCTGTCACCGCAGGTGACTGAGGGAGAGATAAGCCATCTCACGGCGGCAGGGATAACCTCTGACAGAGGCCGTCCCCTTTTGTCGCTTTGCGACATTTCCCCCACGCCGTGGGGGAATCTTCCCTGCCCTACAAACTCTATTGGAATTATTGTAGGGACCGGCCTCCCGGACGGTCCGCAAAGCTGTCTTCTGGCGGTTTGATTATTGACATTACTTTTTGGTGGGTGTAAAATGGATGTGTACGATAAATATCCATTCCCCTTGGGAGGTACTTATGAAAATTGTTATTACCGATGCCGACACCGTGACGGGTGGCGACATTTCGTTTGATTGCTTTGACCGCTTCGGTGAGGTGGTCATCCACGGTCTGACCGCACCTGATGAGGTGGCCGACCGCATTGCCGATGCCGATATCGTGCTGTGCAACAAGACTCCGATGACACGTGACAATATGAAAAACGCCAAAAATTTGAAATACATCGGTCTGTTTGCCACGGGCTTTAACAATATCGATCTTGAATACACCTCGACCCACGGCATTACCGTCTGCAATGTGCCGAGCTATTCGACCGAGGCGGTGGCTCAGCAGACCTTTGCACTTCTCTTGGAGATAGTAAACCGCACTCACGATTACAACAACCTTGTAACGCAGGGCGATTGGGTAAAAAGCCGCACGTTTTCGTTCTTCCCGTTACCCATGCTTGAGCTTTCGGGCAAGACCATCGGTCTTGTCGGCTACGGCAGTATAGGCAAGCGTGTTGCCGACATTGCCAAGGCCTTCAATATGAAGGTGCTGGTCTATAAGCGCCGTCCCGAAAATGACCTGACGGTTGAATTTGTTGCCCTTGACGAGCTGTTAAGGCGCTCGGATGTGGTGTCGCTTCATTGCCCTCTGAACCGTGACAGCGAGAATATGATGACGGCCGAGCGTTTTGCCCAAATGAAGCAGGGCGCCGTGTTCATAAACACCGCACGTGGCGGTCTTGTGGATGAGCTTGCCTTAAAGGATGCGCTTTTGTCGGGCAAGCTGCTTGGTGCAGGACTTGACGTGCTCCGTCAGGAGCCGATGTCGCCCGACTGTCCTTTGCTCGGCATCAAAAACTGCATCATCACACCCCACGTTGCCTGGGCAGGACTTGAGACCCGCATACGGCTTATGGGCGTTGTCGAGTCCAACATTGCCGACTTTTTGAACGGCAATCCAAAAAATACCGTAAATTTATGAATTTATTGACTTTTTGCGGAATTCGATATATACTGAAATCACAAAATACACCTTGGGAGTGTTGAATTATGAACATGAAAAAAATACTTGCTATACTTATGATTGCTGTTTTGTGCCTGCTTGCCACGGCTTGCGGCGGTTCGACCGACACAGGCAGTGAGGCTCCGCCCTCGGCTCCTGCAGGCAGTGACACTGCCGACACCTCGTCCGAGACCGAGTCAAAGTCTGCCGCCGATGCGACCCTTACCGTTAAGGTCAAAAAAGGCGAGATCGAAAAGTTCAAGTCCGACCGTCCTTATGATAAAAACAAAGAGGATATTTCGCTTATGCTTATAGTTGGTCAGTCCAACTTCACCACGGGTGTCGGTTTTTCTTCCGAATACGGTGGAGTTCTCAACGGTAAGATTCAGAACTTCTCCGAGGTTCCGGTTGTACCCGAAAAAGGCACCTGCTATTCGAGCGGCGGTCGCAAGGCTATAACCTCTCTTTCGGCCGACTGTGATATGAGCAAGCTTTGTGACGAAGCCAACCTGACCAATACCTTGGGCGGTGTTACACCGTCGTTCGGCATCAAGTGGCACGAGCTGACCGGCACCAAGGTCGTATTTGTGCAGTGTGCTGTAGGTGCTGTCGGTGTTCACGAATGGACCCCCAACCCCAACGATTATATCTGCGAATGTAACGAGAACGCAGCCCTTTACCAACAGGCAGTCAATGCTTATAAAGCCTCATTTGACGCTTTGAGCAAGGATTACAACATTGTTTACGCAGGCTATCTGTGGAACCAGGGTGAACACGAGGAAGTCTTCGGCAAACCCGGTTGCGCAAGCACCGTTTCAAGCGATGCCTCATACTATGCCGCATACAAGAGCATGCACGACGGCTTTATGGCTGAGCTTGGTCTTGACTTCGGCGGCATTTCGGTAGTCCGTGCCGACAAAGCAGGCGGCACCGCCCAAGGCAGTATGAGCCTTACCACCGCACGTAACGCACAGTACAAGCTCTGCAACGATATCGATAATCTGTTTATGGTTTCCACCATCAGCGAGACCTGTGCCGCATCGGCTCCGTTGGATATGGATAAGACCAACACCATCCACTATTCGCAGGCCACCTTCAACAAGATGGGTGCCGACTGTGCCGTGAATCTTTATAACTGCCTCGGCCTTGCCGCCAACAACGTTGAGTTTGGCGGTATCGAGGTATATTCCTCTGCAGGAGTGAAGCTGATCGGCTTTGACAAGGACGGCAAGACTGCCGATGAAGTTGTCATTCCCAAGGGACGCTTGACCGACCACATTCTGGCCAAGAATGCTGTGCTTGGTACCAATTATCGGATAAACGGATTTGAGTTTAAGGCCGCCGACGGTACCGATTTGTCGTATTTTGTCGATGAGTACGGTGCATTTGATTGGACCTCTATCACCGCACAGAAGGCCGTTAAGTCGGTTGAAATCAAGTGTGTTATCGAGTAATAACCGCAGGTAAAACCCAATAAAAGCATAAGCCCCCGACCTGTTAAGGGTCGGGTGCTTTTTTGTGCAGGCGGAGAAAATACGGCGCCGAAAATAATTGTTAAATTTTTGTCAAATTTTAAATTACCTATTGCAATTTGAAAAAATATCGTGTATAATATGCATAAAGTGTTCCAAATGATACACTTTTGAGGTGAAATATGGATTGTTTTCTTTTTTCAAAACTCAACGAAACCGATAAAAACGAAGCCTTGCGGCTGATGGGCGAACCGACTAAGGTGCCCAAAAACGGCGAGCTTTATAAAGTCGGATTTGTCGGCATCCTGCTTTCGGGCAGTGCAAAAGTCTGCCGCACGGGTGACACGGGCAACGCCGTGACCGTCCGTGTGATACACGCAGGTGAGGTTTTCGGTGCGGCAAGCGTTTTCGGCGAATGGAAGGAAGGTAAAAGCAACATCATTGCAAGGTCGGATTGCTCGGTGGTCTATGCCTCGGAGGAGACCTTGAAGGGGATTTTCGAAAAATTCCCCACCGTTGCCGTCAACTACATTTCCTTTTTATCCGACCGCATAAGGTTTTTAAACCGACGCATAGATGCCTTTTCGGCAGGAAGCGCCGTTCAAAAGCTGTACGAATACCTTGTGTCGCAGGCCGTTGACGGCGTTGTGACGCTCGATTTCGGACTTGCCGAGCTATCACGCAGACTTAAAATGGGTCGTTCAAGCCTTTACCGAAGCCTTGAGTTTTTGGAGCAGAACGGACTTTTGGAAAGAGATAAGCACACCTTCAACCTCAAATAATTTCCTTGGGAGGAATTTAAAATGAAAAAAGTATTGAGTATTTTAAGTCTTGTGCTGGTATTGGTCTTGACCCTTGGTCTTACCGCCTGCGGCGGTGACGCCGATACCGCATCCACCCCCTCGACCGATGCTTCGAGTGTTGTGGATACCTACACCCCCGTTGATATGACGGTTGCTTGCATGACCGGCCCCACCGGTGTCGGCATGGCCAAGCTGATGGCCGAGTCGGACGACGGCAAGACCGCCAACAACTACTCCTTCACCGTGGCATCAGCCGCAACCGAGATCAACGCAAAGTTCTTGAAGGGCGAGATCAATATTGCCTCGGTTCCGACCAACGTTGCCGCAACACTTTACAATAAAACAGGCGGCAAGGTCAGAATGCTGGCCGTCAACACCTACGGTGTGCTGTCCATCCTCGAGAAGGGCGACACTATAAAGTCGGTTGCCGACCTTAAAGGCAAGACCGTTTACTCCACCGGCAAGGGTCAGAATCCCGAATATATCTTCAAGCACATTCTCCGTGAAAACGGCCTCGATCCCGAAAAGGATGTCACCATCAACTTTGTTTCGAGTGAGGAGCTTGTTGCCAAGCTGATCAGCGGAGAGGCCGAGATAGGCCTTGCTCCCGAGCCTGCCGCAACCACCGTTATGGTCAAAAATCAGAGCCTCAGAAGAGCCCTGAGCATCAACGATGAGTGGTCCAAGGTTTCCGATACCCAGCTTATGATGGGCTGTGTTATCGCACTTGATTCTTATGTTGCCGCCAATCCTAAGGCCGTCGAAAAGTTCCTTGAGGAGTATTCCGCTTCCATTGAATTTGCCAAGACAAATATTGATGAGGCCGCCAAGCATTGTGCAACCTATAAGATCACCGCATCCGAGGCCATTGCCAAAAAGGCCATCCCCACCTGCAACCTGTGCTACGTTACCGGCGAGGATATGAAGCAGAACGTAAACGGCTATCTCAACGTTCTCTTCACCGCCGATCCTACATCTATCGGAGGAGCAAAACCCAACGATGATCTCTACTACATCGCAAAGTAAGTTCCGAAAAATACTGTTTAAGACATTAAAAATAATTGCCGTGACCGCCTTCTGGATACTTGTCTGGGAGGCTGTGTCCCGTTTTGTCGCAAGAGACAATGCAACAATGTATCTCTTGTTGCCAAGGCCCGTCACCGTGTTTGAGACCTGGCTTGACATTGCCTTTACCGCCGAATATCTTGAGGCGGTAGGCAGGACGTTGCTTCGGGTGTTCTGGGGCTTTTTGTTGGGCTGTGTGCTGGGTTTCGGCTTTGGCATTGCCACCCACACGGTAAGGGTGGTCGACATATTGCTGTCGCCCATGCTCAAGATGATACGTGCCGTACCCGTTGTGGCCATAACCATTCTGTTTTTTGCACTTTTCAAAAGTGATGCACTGCCGACCTCGGTCGTGGTGCTGATGGTCACTCCGCTTGTTTGGCAAACGGTGCACGACGGACTTTCGGCCCCCAACACCGAGCTTATGGAAATGGCAAAAATCTACCGATTAAGCGGCTTTAAGGTATTCACCCACATCAAGCTGCCGTCGATGCTGCCGTCACTTGTCACCGCCACCGTCAATGCTTTGGGTCTTGCGTGGAAATCGGGCATTGCCGCCGAGGTCATCTGTGAGCCAAACATAGGCCTTGGCACCATCCTCATCGAGGGCAAGGGTATGATCGATTTCAGCAGTGTTTATGCCGTTACCCTGACCGTGGTGATATTGAGCCTTATTATCGAGGTCTTGCTTAAATCCTTGAGCAAACGCTTCGTTGATTCGAGGAGGAATGACGCATGATAGAGCTTAAAAATGTCAGCTTCTCATACGGCGACCGCCCAATTTTAGACAACTTCAGCTTAACGGTAAAGGACGGTCAATGCGTGTGCTTAAAAGGCCCTTCGGGATGCGGAAAGACCACCGTACTGCGGTTGGTTTTAGGACTTCTGACACCCGATTCGGGCACCGTTTCGGGCACCGAAAGGCCGTCGGTGGTGTTTCAGGAGGATAGGCTACTCAACGGTTTTTCCTTGAAGACCAACGTTTTGTTGCCGCCGTTGACCGATGAACAGCAGGCCAAGGCCATCGAACTTTTAAAGGAAGCAGGGCTTTATTTGGCCTTGGGCAAAAAGGTGCGGGCGCTTAGCGGCGGAATGAAACGCCGTGCGGCAATAGTCCGTGCCGTGGCCTTCCAAGGTGATGCTCTCATACTCGACGAGCCGTTCAACGGCATCGATCCCGAAAACAAGCTGAAAATGGCCGAAATGATCAAACGTGAATTTTTGGACAAGGGCAAGCCCGTGCTTATGGTGTCGCACATAGACAGCGATGCCGAGCTTTTAAACGCAGAAATTTTCAACTTTTCGTAAGTTTTCCTCAAAGCCAAACCGACCGTCATTTTGGCGGTCGGTTCGGCTTTTGCGGTTGCATTTATTGAGCTTGTGTGCTATAATTTTACAACAAAAGGAGCGTTTTAAAAGAAAGGGGTTGCTTTTATGCCGTGCATTAAGGTTTTGGGCTCCTGCTCGGGCACCGAGCCTATGTCGGGGCGCCACCACACAAGCCTTGTTTTGAGTGCGGGCGACCGCAATTATATTTTTGATGCGGGCGAAAACTGCTCGCATACTGCCCACACCCAAGGCGTTGACCTGTGCCGCACCCGTGCAATATTCATATCCCATCCGCATTACGACCACATCGGCGGTTTGATGGGGCTTTTCTGGAGCCTTAACAAGCTTAACAACCATTGCAAAATCCCCGTTGCCGACGGTGAAATCAAGCTCTTTATCCCCGAAATTTCGGTTTGGGAGAACATTTATGAGGTCTTAAAGCGCACCGAGGGCGGCTTCAAGCACAATTTCGGCATCACGGTCGATAACCCGAAGCTCGGCACCTTTTATGAGGACGAAAACATCAGGGTGACGGCGTTTGAGTCGCACCATCTGCTGAAAAATGAGGACGGCGGCATCCGTTCCTTCTCCTATAAAATCGAAACCGAGGGCAAGGTCGCCGTTTTCTCGGGTGACGTTAAGGGTATGGAGGACATTGAGCAAGCCGTTGGCGACGGATGCGACCTTCTGCTTTGCGAAACGGGTCACCACAAGGTCAAAACGGTATGCGATTTTGCCGAGGCTCACAACGTAAAACAGCTCGTTTTTGTTCACCACGGACGTGAGATACTTGACGGCAAGCCCACCGTGAAAGAGGCGTTGGACAACTGCAAGATTCCCGTGATAATCTCCGACGACGGAACGGAAATTGAATTTTAATGAAAAAAGAGTCGATGAAAATCGACTCTTTTTTGCTTATTTTTCAAGATATATCGGGTTGGTGAAGAACAATGGCTTTGGCTCGGCTTCGTTTGACCACACCTCAACACGGACGGGACAGCAGTCATACTGCCCTCTTTCCACCGCAAACTCCCTTTCAAGGGAAGTGCTGTTGACGGTGTGCTGCTCCAGAACCTCGCCTGCTCGGATAATTTTAACCATCACGGGCTCGGTTAGCTTGCTGAGCTTTATGCGCCCCAAAGCCTTACCGTCACAAGTCAATGTGTCACCGATAGTGGCATCACCGATGGCAAATTCCCACGTGGACTTCCATCTAACGGGGTTTCCGAAGCAGATCTTGCCCTTACGCATAGCTCTCTCAAGGGTCTCCTGCGTGCGGTCACGGGACAGTATCCAGCTTCCGAAATTGTTGCCGTCATACCAGCCGACCTTGGAGTTATGGCTGTCGCTGTCGCCGTAGCCGACCAGCTTTAAGCCACGGATGGCAAGCTCATCCCACACCCTTGTATGCTCCTCAATAGAAAAGCCGTAGCGACCCATTGGGAAGCCGACCTCGATAAGCTGTGCGCCGCCGAAACGGGTCTCAAGACCAAGCTGAATTACCTTTTGAATGGCGGCTTCGTGTTCCTCGGGCGGTGTTTTCTTCAGCTCGCTGAACATGTGGTTATACGAGAAGGTGGCGCCACGTGACTGCAGATATTTTGCACCCGTTTCGTCCGATTTCACGTAACCTGTTTTGCCGTAATCAACAACCGGCACGTGGGCCGAAAAACAGTTCTGATGATGACCGAATGACATCTCAAAGCCCGAGTTGATGACGATTTTATATTTAGGGCCTATAACCTTGCTCAAGGTCTTTTGGCGCTTTCTGACATCCTCGGCAACACATTTGCGGTCAAATTCAATGCTATCGACCAAAATGTCATCCGAAACGGCGGTCACCGTGATGTAAAGCAGGGCGTTATCGTGTCCGAAATCGGGATCAAAGCACAGCACATCATCCGAGATTTTAAAGGTATACACCCCATCCTCGGCACGACAGACCGACTTGAACCAGCCATCGTGTGTAACATTGCCAATGCCATAATAAAGGTGTTGCTGCTCAAGATCCTCGGGGCGCTGTGAAAGGGTAAAATCGACCAATATGTCGGAGTTTTTGGGTGCCGAAAATTTAAGTGTTACGGTAACATCGGCAAACAACGACACCTGATGCTTTTTGCCAACGCTTTTGAAGGTGGCGTTTTCTTTCCTTTTCAAGCAAAGTGAGTAGCCGTCACCGTTTGGCACACTCAAAGCAGGTGTACCGTCGTCACGGTACCAGCCTGCCTTGACATCGTCACGAACGGCATCGCCCTCGGCGGTCAGTCGGAAGTCCTCAATGCAGTTGGGGACACGGTTCATACGGTGGTCGTGCTCGGTTATGAAAATTACGTCGTAGCCAATCTCCTTGGCAACCTTGGCGTGTGAGCGCACGCTTGAAAAATCCTCAACACCTGCGTGCAGGTGCATCTGTGTAAGGAACCAACGCTCCTTGGGCGGAAGCTTCCATTGACGGTCATTTTCGGTTCTTACGATAATTCTATTGCCGTTTTCATCGGTCTCGATCTTATCATCAAACACCAACGGCTCAATGACGGGGATGCTTAAGTAACGCTTGGTAGCGCAATCGATGACCGTCCAGAAAAAGTTGCCGTTAAGGTAAACGGGTGCAACACCCGTGTCGTTGGGCGGATAATGCGGGTCAAACCTTGCGCTGTGACCGTAAAGAGCAAAGTCAACATCGCCTGCATCCACAAACGGATAATGGTCGATAAGAAGCCTTACTCCAAACAGCTCCAAAGCGGTGTAATTCTGCAAGACCTCAACGTTTTCCTCGCCCTCTAAAAGCACAAGGTCATCGTTGTTGCCGTGGGTAAAGGTGATGGGGCATTCGGCCGTTTTCAATATCCTCATAAGCTCTCGAAGTCCTGCCTCGTAATCCTTGCGATGTGCTTCAAGACGGCCGACCTTATACTCATCTGCACAGTCACCCGTGTGGATGATACGGTCGGGGCGCACCGCCGCCAAAAGCTTCTGCAAAAACGGATACTGCCAAGTTGCCGTGTCCGAAATGTGCAGCAAAACGGGCCCTTTTGAATTGACAAGAAAGTCGGCTATCTCTTTCCAATACCTTTCCTCAACAACAAAGTTCATTTTATCACCTCAAAATTTCTATACACAGTATACCACTTTTCACCAAGCGATTCAACGCTAATTTATGCCGTTTTGCAAGAAATTTGCCCTAAGTTTTCGGTAAGATTGCGATCCTGATAATTAAATTTTATGCGAAAAAATAAAGTAGTGAGAAAAATGGTGCTTATTGCACAAAAATCACTTTAAAAAGAGCATAAGTTTGACCAAGTTTTTACCGCTGTGATATTGAAATTCCGGACAGATAGGAGTATAATAAAATGGATTATAAGGGGCAATGGCGCTATTTGATTTTCCGCTTTAAAAAAGGGGGTGTAAAAATGGCCAAAGTAATGAGAATCATATCTAAATCTTTAAGCACTGCTTTAGTTGCAGTTGTTGTTATTCTGGCCGTTTTGTTGGTTGGTGTAAGACTTATCGGCTACACACCTTATACGGTGCTTTCGGGCTCGATGGAACCCCAATATCATGTCGGATCGGTCATCTATGTTGCCGAGGTCGAACCCGAGGAGCTGAAGGTCGGTGACCCTATAACCTATCACATGTCAAGCGGGGCGATAGTAACCCACCGAATCGTTGAGATCCAAAACGAGGGAACGGCCGGCCTTGCCTTTAAAACCAAGGGTGATGCCAATAAGGATGCTGACGGAACACCCGTGCCTGCGGCGGCGGTCATAGGCAAGCCGCAGTTTTCCATTCCGTATCTCGGCTATGTTTCGGACTTTGTGCAAAAGCCAAAGGGTCTTATAATGGTTGTGGGTGTCGGCGCCGCAGTGCTGATCATCTCGTTTATTATCGACGCACTGTTTAAGACCGAAAAGGATAAGCAGTCCGAGCCCGAAGCGGTCACCGAAGGAGCCGAAGGCTCAAACGAAAATACCGCAGAATAATCACGGTGCAAAATGCCCAAGGGCAGTTTACATAAAAATATTTTTTTGGAGGAACAAAAAATGAAAAAGAAACTCATCACGGCTGCTGTTTTGACAGTAGCAGCAATCACCCTCGTCGTTGCGACTGTGTTCACAACGCTCGCATTCCTGGCCGACTCGGCCGCTGTTTCCAACGTCTTTACCGTTGGTAACATTGCCATTACCATGTTTGAGACCAAGGTCGACATCCACGGTGTGCCCACCACCCCCAAGGAAGAGGTCGATACCAACAGCTACCACCTCGTCCCCAGCAACACCTACACCAAGGACCCCACAATCCGCATCACTTCTTCTACCCAGGACACCATGTTCCTGTTCGTCAAGAGCAGCAACCAGATCCGTGGAATCGAGGCAGGCAACAACGGCGGAACCCAGCTCACCATGCGTCAGCAGATGGAGGCCAACGGTTGGGTAGAGTACGTTATGAGCAAGGACGGTATTGATGTCGTTTGGGTATACGGCATCCGTGACGACGCAGGTGTTATCACCCCCACACCCGTTTCCAAAAACTCGACACAGGTAGGTACCACCAGTACCGGAGTTCCCGGTGAGTTCAGACTTTGCCAGGAGTTCACCATTGCCAGCGGAGCAGATGTATCGCTTTACTCGGCCGCAAAGGTATCGTTCACCGCATTTGCCATCCAGAAGGACGGTGTAAACGACACCTACAAGGCTTGGGAGACCATCAAGGAGACCTTCCCCTATGAGGGCGGTATTATAGATCCTGTCAACCCCTATGACAGCACCAAAGATCCTTACGAGGCTGTTCCCAAGACCCAACCCTGATTTTTGGGGTTTATGATCTCAAGTAACATTTGATTCAGTATTTTGACCGAAAGAAGGTGAGGAAATGAAGAAACGATATGTGTGGCTGATGATTTCGGCAGCCCTTGCGCTGACCATCGTTGTCGGCGCTACGCTTGCGTACCTCATTGCCTCATCCAACCGGGTGGAAAACACCTTCACGGTCGGTGATGTGGGAATAGCACTGACCGAAACCACGGGAAGCGACTATAAGCTGACACCGGGCGTGAGCCTGAAAAAGGACCCAACCGTTACGGTCAAGGCGGGTAGTGAAGTCTGTTGGGTATTTGTCAAAATTATGCCCTCGGACAATTTCGACAGCCTCTGTGTTTATTCGACGGCAGATGGTTGGACGGCCTTGGAGGGTGAAAGCGGTGTCTATTACCGAAGGGTTGAAAAATCCTCGGGCAACACACGGCTTGCGGTGCTTAAAGATAACACCGTGACCGTTCGCAACACCGTGACCGAGGAACAGCTTAACGCAATTACGGTTAAGCCCAAGCTGACGGTTTACGCCTACGCCATTCAGGTTGATGGCTTGTCCAACGCCAAGATTGCCTGGCAGACCTTAAATTCTTAAAGAAAGGAGTAGATAGCAATGAATACTAAAAAAATAGTCAAGTTTAATATTTATATGAGCTTTATACTCCTTGGAGTTCTGGTTCTTATGCTTATCACCGCAACTTTGGCCTATTTTTCGGATTACAAGCAGACCACCAACACCATGACGGCGGGCAACGTCCAAATATCGCTTTCCGAATCGGCGGTAAAGCCCGACGGCAACGGCAACCTTGTGGCCGACCCATCGGCGGCACGCATTTACGGTGGCACCGATGAAGTTGTCAACAATTACGGCAAGGTATACCCTGCACAGACCGTTTTCAAGGATCCCACCATTGCCAACACGGGCAGCGAGCCTGCGTGGATTGCTGCTAAGGTCACACTTACCGACGGTGCAGGCGATCTTTCCAAGATAATGGGCTACGAAACGGCTGAGGGTATTGATATCGAGTTGCTGCTCGGCGGCGGTTTGCTTGACGAAAAAGTACACGTTGGCACATGGAACGGTTTGCAAAACGTTTGTTATAACGACCGTTATACTATGGTACAGATCCCTAATACTGCCGAGGGCGAGTATTCGTTCTACTTCTTTATGTTAGAGCCCGTGCCCACCGGCAGCTCGGTGATGCTGTTTGACACCTTCGAGGTGCCGTTCGAGTGGAACAATGCCGAAATGCAACACTTGAAGCAGCTTACCGTAAAGGTCGAGGCCTTTGGTGTGCAGACCATGAATCTTGACAACTGTTTTGTTGCCATGACCGATGCTTTCCCTGAATATTTTGATTTTAACTAACTATTTTTTCTAAAACTTTTCTTTTTTATTTGATTTCCGACAATCTTGCAGAAAGGAGGACACCGATATGAAATGCTTATTGCTCAACAAAAGATATCTCAAGGTCATGGCTTTGGTTATGGCTGTGGTTATGCTTGTTGGTTCGTGGCTGACCGTAACGGTGCCCGTCCTTTCTGCCGATACGGAATCAAGCAAGCCTTATATCGTCATCGATGGCGAAAAGGCAACCGAGCTCGAGCTGCTTGATGACGGTAAATACCGCATCGAAGCTGTTTCAGAGCAGGATGTCAACGGCTACCGTTGGCAGATCGAGGATCCCGAAAGTGCCGACCGCTGGATCGATATTTCGGGAAGCCTGACCAAATATCTTTGGGTCACCCATGCGTTGATCGGCAGTATGCTCAAGTCCGACGGCTCCACTGACCTGCGGTGCAGGCTTACAACAAAAGAAGGGGAGATCTATACCGAGCCGCTAAAGGTTGTGGTATCATTAAGCGTTACCGCACCGCTGTACTTTGCCAATGCCTCGTCCGAAGCAAAAACGGTCAGCACGGCAGCACATGACGGTGAGCATTATACCCATACCATTGTTATAAACTACCTTTTTGACAACAATGCCATCGCTTTCGAGCCTTACGGCGCTTCGGTTGCCGCGGGAAGCGATTTCAAAACAACGGTTACCAGCCCCACGGTCGTGGGTTATGCTCCTTTCCGCCGTGTCGGTGAGGATTATATCGATGCAAGCGTTGTTGAAATTGATGTTAAAAATATTCAGCAGGATTTGACCATCAACGTTATTTACGAGCCTGCTTTGGTGGATTTCTCGATCCACCACCATCTCCAGAACCTTCTGGATGACGAGTATTCCATACACTATGACCTCATCACCAAGTCACAGGCCATCACGGGCACCGTTGTCGGCGAGGGACTTGCGTTGACCGAGGAACAGCTTCCCGGCTTTAAGGCGCTGGCTTACGAAAAGCTTACGGTTGCCGCCGACGGAAGCACGGTTATAGAAATTCGCTATGACCGAAACTATTACCTTGTTGATTTTGATATGAACGGCGGCTACGGCAGTGAACCCGTTTACACCCGTTACGGTGCATCGGTCGGTGCCAATGATCCCATCCGCCACGGCTATGTTTTTGACGGTTGGGAGCTTGTGTCTTATAACGGACAGACGCCCACCGCCGAGCAGCAGTCGAAATATGCGCTGACAAGCGGCGCAACCATTACTGTTCCCGATGCCAACCTGCGCTACCGTGCCCGTTGGATAACCCAGGACACCACCTACACAATGGTTTTCTGGAAGGAGAATGCCAACGACAACGGCTATAGCTATTGGGGTTATCTCGACGGCCTGACCGCCAAGTCGGGCACATTGGTCAATGGCGAGGACTATATAGAAAGAGTCAGCGGCATAGACGATGAACAGTATTTTACCTTTAATCCACAAAAAACCGAAAAGAACGTACTTGTTGAGGGCGACGGCTCAACAGTAGTTAATGTATATTACACAAGAAATTACTACACCCTGACCTTTAAGGCCAAGGGACTTTGCACCATAACACCCAACCATACCCACTCTGATGCTTGTTATGACCTCATCTGTGACCTTGGTCACGTTCATAACGAGGATTGTGTTGCTCAATTGGAGTGTACCTTGCCCGAGCACAAGGAGCATACCACTGCGTGTATTGTGTGCGGATTTAAAGAACACATCCACGGCTCGGGTGACTGTGACTGCACCAAGTCTGTGCACACCCACACCACCGAGTGCTGGAACAATATCGGCGCACGAACCACTAACGTTTACCGTGCGCCCTCCAATCCCGAGGACGGTCAGATATACAGATATTTAAGATACTACATATATATCAAGGGATCGTGGTACCGCTATAACGGTGGAAACGTATCCTCGGGAGATATCGTCGACCCCGTTTGCGGGCATGATGAGCATAGTCACGGAACCGATTGTGCTTGTAATGAGACGGCGCACACCCACGGTGACGAGTGCTACGGCGACACTCTTCATACCCACTCTGATGCTTGCTACAGTTATTCCTGCGGCGAGGAAGAGCATATCCACGTCGATGCTTGCCGCCGTCTTAACTGTGCGATAACGGCAAATCACACACATTCCTCCACCTGCCGAAATTCAGGCAGCACCAACACCGTTAAGGTGATACGCAGAAAGTATCAGCAGTCTTTGGAGGATATATGGCCCGTGACCGATGGCAACGGTGCCACCTATTCAAGCGGTGAACGTTGGGATCCCTCGAGCTCGACCTATTACAGTGAGGTCTTGGTCTACATCTCCAAAATGCCCTCCGACGATTTCACCCTGACCCTCAATGAGGCCGACAACCGAATCTTCACAATGCAGTATTACCTGCAGGTGTTGCCGGGTCAGTCTTATGATGTCACCTATAACGGAAAACGCTATAAGCTTGATAACACCATTAAGGCAAACTACAACTATATAACCAAGGCCGAGGACTTCTTTGATATCGAAGGCTTTGTGCAGGCAGGCTCCAATCCCGCTTTCGGAAGCAACGGACAGATAACCACCAATCAGAGTGCCTTGACCGTCAGCTTCTATTACGACCGTATCACCGATCATCATCTTGAGTTTAACA
>JAZQCY010000128.1:0-4893 GCA_045546555.1 Acutalibacteraceae bacterium
CCTTTGATGCCGAGAGCTACACCATCGGCGTTGAGGAGTACATCGAGCTTGCTGACCATGTTACCGTTCAGCCTGCAGGCGCAGAGGTCGAGTATTCCTGCTCTGACGAGACCATTGCTGAGGTCTTCTCCAAGACCAAGGGCGAGTTCCAGGGTAAGGCTTCCGGCGAGGTTACTATTACTGCCGCTTCCAAGGACGGCAAGGTTACCGCAACCTGCAAGCTTATCGTAGCAGGTAAGGGCACCATTGTTGCACGTGACAACAATGTCGGCGGTATCACCAACAAGCGTTGGGGTGCAGTTGAGAGACCTGACGATTCCGAAGCTTACATTGTTATCATTCCTAAGGGCCTTTCCGGCGCTGATATGAGCAAGGCTGTTGACTACATCAGCAATGCAGGCGAAAAGGCTACCGATGGTTCTTGTGCAGTTGCTGTAAACGGCTACTACATTGCAAAGACCGGCGATACCGGCAACTACAAGCTCGAGAACGTTCCCGAGGGCGACTATGTAGGTATCATCATCAGCAGCATGGACTATACCTCTCGCAAGACCTATAGCCAGGCCGATGCTCTTGCAACCTTTAAGGCATCTGCAATGGGCAGCTATTTCTCCGATGCAGAGGCAGGTCAGTTTGTTGAAAAGTTCTATAACCGTGAGTTCTATGTTGGTGAGCTTTCTGTAACCGCTAACACCAACACCGTATTCGGTTATGATTTCGAGCCTGATCTCCATCAGTAATTTTCTGTTAACCAAAAGACCTTTGGACTTGTTTCCAAAGGTCTTTTTTTCGGTTACAAATAATTACAAAACCATAGTTTCGGTTGACAGATGCTTTAATAATTGATATTATAGATTACAGAATATAAACCTTTTTAAGGAGCGCCGCTATGACCGATATTTTTCGTAAAAACTTAATAAAAATAATTTGCTCTGTCGCTTGTGTGTTGGCGGTGCTTTTTGGCACTTCGGCCTGCGGTAGGGTGCAGATGGAGTTTGATATCGTAAACGATATCTATAACCTTAACGGTGGCGCACTTGGGTATGACGAGGGCTATGAATGGGATTTCGGTGGTGCAGGCCGTGATTATTACTACGAAATGGAGACTCAAGGTGATAATAACTTTTATTGCCTGTATTCGCGTCAGGTCAATAAAACCGCACCCTACGATATCAGCACTTTTGAGGAATGTATTTATAATATTGAGGACTTGAATTGGTATGCCGATGTAAACGGTAAACTGCGCTCGTCGGTGTTTTTTTCGGAGTATGAGGGTACGACAATGGGCAAGGGGTTTAACAAGTCTTTGTTCTGCCCGATAATCGGCTTTAAAGCACCGCAGGACGGTGTTTATGACCTTACGGTCAATAATATATCACTCGGTAACACTAATCAAAAGGATGCTGATGCCGACGGTGTCAAGCTGATGATATATTCCAACCGCAGTGAGGTGTATAGCAAAGAGATCAAGCGTGGGTTAGAAAGACTTAAATTCAGCATTAAGGTCACCTTGAAAAAGGGTCAGCTTGCCTATCTTATTATTGACCCCTTGAAAAACGGTAAAGGTGATACCATTGAGGATGTTTATCTTACCGTAAGCCTTGACACCTCCTACACACAGATGTATGTTGACCACGACGTTGCATTCGGCTTTGGTGACGTATATAACATAGGTACTTATGTTCAGCAGGGTGCCGACGGTTGGTACTATCTTTACGGTGATAAAAACGAATACGGTGTTTATGAGCCCGATGCCTTTAAAAAGTGCGATAGCCTTGATATTGAAACGTCAACCAACACGCTCGGCAACCGTGAGGAGCAATACTATTGGCTTGGCAGTGACGGTATAAGAATAGGACACATGGAAAGCACAATGTCCGCAGGTGAAAACACCGCCGCCGTTGTGGCCTTGGATATCCCGAGAAAGGGTGCTTATGCCTTTGATATCTACTTTGATGCCGAGGCTATTGGTAACTTCTCGGTCTATTGCGGTGACCGCCGTGTAAGGGTGCCGTCGTTTGAAGAGGGCGTAGACGGACACATGAGCTTTGAGGCCGTTATGCAGGAGGATGAAATGTTCTACTTCATTTTAAGCAAGGGCACCTGCGAGCCTATGATCGCCATTCGTCAGATAATGGGTATAACGGGACTTGAGGAGACCGAGAGCAAATGAAAAAGGGCTTAATAGGTGCATTGGCCGTGGCTTTAGCCGTTGTGGTGATTACGGTTGCGGTGGTGTTGACGCTGGAGCTTGACTATGAGAAAAGCAAGCCTGCTGCTAACTCGTCCACGGTGCAAAACAGTGGGTCGGCTACGTCACAAGAGCAAAGCAGTCAGTCTGCCTCATCGGGGTCGCAGTCAAAGCCTTCTATCGAAATGCAGCTCGGCGTGTATGCTGATTTTTTGGTGCAAGATTACTTTAACAAAAGATATACAACATATATTTGTATTAAGGATATCGACGGCAACGGTGTTGATGAGCTTTTAATGAAAGATTCCTATTACGTTGATTTGTATATTTACAAAAGCGGCGTTTCGCGTTTAAGTAAGCTCGATCTGACATCCGGTACGGGAGGGCTGTATAGCTGTGAAGGCTATCCCGGCATTGTCAAGGTTTCGGTTGTCGACGGTATGGAGGTATTTGAGTATATAACCTTGAAGGATAATGCAATATACTCCGAAGAGGTTTGGAAAAATAATCCTTCCCATGTTGATGGGTATCCCGATGTTATTGAGATCTCAAAAGACAAAAAACTGATTCAAGCAACAAAGGATGCCTACGAAAACAATACAGCCTTAAATTTTGAGGTGCTTTCCTCATTTTCCGAAATACAGCAAGCCACAGCTAACCATTGGTATTATAAAATCACACGAACCACCAACTGCTGGTCGCAAAAGGTGGTTTACGGAGGGCAGAAATTCTATTACGTTGCTGATGACGGATTGTATGTATACAACTTTTTGGGTGGAGATACCAAGTTTACTGACGGTAAGATCGGCGGTTTGATGCATGACGGTAAGTTCTTGTATTACAGTACCGAAACAGCTATAAAGTGCTATGATGCGGGATTTTATAAAACAACAACCGTTTTTGATCTCAAATCGGTTTCGGGAATAGACGTATCAGAGGGTATTCTTGACTTTAAATTACACGGTGAGTATCTGTATATTAAGAACACCGACACCTCGGCATTCAGATTTAATCTTAACACCAAAAAGGCCGAAATGTTCCTTGATGATTTCAGCACGGCGGTGTTCGGTGACGACTATTGCTATTATATCGACCACGCAGACGAAACCTTCTCGGTATATAGTATCGACCTTAAAACCCTTGAAACCAAGCTTGTTGCAGGGGAGGGCGTGACCGATCCCAAAGAAACGATAATAAGCAGTGTTTATATAGCCAAAAATGATCTGTATTACTACGACCGTGTGACCGAGTGGACCTATAGATTAGGTGGAAGTGAGCTTATCAGAGGCAACCCCGAGGTCGTGCAGGGTCACGACGGTGAATGGGTCTACAGTGCTTTGATTGAAAACGGCAAGGTTGAGATACTGAAAAGCATCACAGGGGCTGTATTTTCAGTGGTCAAGCTTGATGCGACCGATATTGTCGACGGTCATTATATCGTAACCGAAAGAGCAACCTTTACAATTCCTAACGACCCAAATCAAAAGATATCTATGGTGTGGTATTAGGCTTAAAAAATTTACCGTAAATAAAGAAAAAGCCATGCTATACAACTTGGCTTTTTCTGGTGCCGCTGACCGGGGTCGAACCGGTACGGTATCGCTACCGAGGGATTTTAAGTCCCTTGTGTCTGCCTATTCCACCACAGCGGCAAATGTTTAGTTGTTACTAAGATATTATATAATCTAAAATCTCGATTGTCAACTGTTTTTTGTGTTAAGTAAATAATTGAGGAGCTTGTATGAAAAGAATCATTTTAATTCTATTTTGTATAACAATATTATTTTCATTGACATCCTGCAAAAGTAATCCTCCGGATTCTATGGAAAAGTGGGAAGGTGATGATTTTATCCTATATTCACTTGACAACTCCAACGGATTCCTGGTTTATAAAGAAGATGGCATAGTATATGATTTCTTCTTTGAATTTGGATGCGCTATGTATGTTTATGAACATAAAGAAAGTAACGACCAACCTAGTGTTTTAGTGGCAGAATACGACTTCTTGACGAATTTAAGTGATGACAGATGGTCTTGTTCTTTACAGAAGGTTCATGACGAATCCTTGAACGATATATTCCCTACAAGGTTAAGCTTTGTAAAGAAAACCGAAGATTTAACCTTCGATGATATACCGTATAAGTTTGTTTACGGTAATCCAATAAAGCAGGGAATTACTCATTTACAGCGTTACGAGTTAGATCTTTATATCGACGAATCGGGGAAAACGGGCTATATCGAATTTGTTTCGGATGAAGAGCCCGAAAAGTTGTTGGATGCAGTTTTCGACGATGACGGCAATATGACTATTATAAGTCGAGCTGATAATACCAAGCAGGCTACCTATAGCTTGCGTGAAGAAGGAGTTTTTATATGCGCCAGATTAAAGGAAGGTCAAGATGATGCTTTTGATCTTGGCAGTAGCATATACTTTGAAGATAAGACGCTTGATTAGATTGAGTAAACTAAATATTTAGACGCATCAAAAAAGTCACGTTTGTCTATCGGCAAGGGTGACTTTTTTGAACAATTATTGGTTGCATTTTCAAAAAAATGTGGTAAAATATCTTGAAAAGGATGGGGATTCGAGTTGAAATTCAAAGGAATGCTGATGTGTACCGATCTTGACGGTACGCTTTTGAATAGTAAGAGGCAGATCTCAAAGAAGAACCTTGAGGCTATTGAATACTTCAAGTCGGAGG
>JAZQCY010000129.1:0-2985 GCA_045546555.1 Acutalibacteraceae bacterium
ACTTCGTGTTCCCTTTGTTGGTCGTAAATTGGTCGTAAGTTGTGCTGATATCAACCAACAAATGGCTTAACCATCGGGTTTATCAGCTTATAGGCTTCATTGTGGGGAAGAGCAGAACATCGCGAATGCTTGCGGAATCAGTCAGCAGCATTACAAGTCTGTCAAAGCCGAAGCCAAGACCGCCTGTCGGGGGCAAACCATACTCAAGCGCTGTGATAAAGTCCTCGTCGACCTGAGCGTCATTGCCGCCCTGCGCGCGCTTAGCAGCCACCTGCTTAACGAAACGCTCACGCTGATCAATAGGATCGTTCAGCTCGGAGTAGGCGTTAGCCAGCTCGCTGTGGCAGATAAACAACTCGAAACGCTCGGTAAGGCGAGGGTCCTCCTGCGACTTTTTAGTCAACGGGCTGACCTCTACGGGGTACATTGTGATAAAGGTCGGCTGAATGAGGTGCTCCTCTACCCTCTGGTCAAAGCAAGCATACAATGCATTACCCCAAGTGAGCTCGGCAGCCTCGTTAAGCTCAACACCCTTGGCCTTGGCGGCGGCGATAGCCTCTGCATCATCGGTGATTGCATCAAAATCAATGCCGACGTACTCCTTAACGGCCTCGACCATGGTCATTCTGCGCCAGCCGGGTGCAAGGTTGATCTTCTCGCCCATCCACTCGACCTCGTAAGTGCCAAGAATCTCCTTTGCGGCACCCGAGATGATACCCTCAGCAATATCCATCATATCGTGGAAATCGGCATAAGCCTCATACAGCTCAACGGTGGTGAACTCGGGGTTGTGCTTGGGATCCATACCCTCGTTACGGAAGATACGGCCGATCTCATAAACCCTGTCCATACCGCCGACGATAAGTCTCTTCAACGGAAGCTCGGTTGCGATACGCATATACATATCAAGATCCAGCGTGTTGTGGTGGGTTATGAAAGGACGAGCCGATGCACCGCCTGCGATGGTGTTCAAAACAGGGGTCTCAACCTCGATATAATTGCGGTCGTCTAAGTAACGGCGCATGAATTTAATAAACTGCGAACGGATAATGAAATTACGCTTTACCTCGGGGTTGACGATAAGGTCAACATATCTCTGACGGAAGCGAAGATCGATATTGGTAAGTCCGTGGAACTTTTCAGGCAGAACCTGCAGGCTCTTGGAAAGCAAAGTAACCTTTGCGGCGTGGATGCTGATCTCACCCGTCTTGGTTTTGAAAACCTCACCCTCGATACCGACGATATCACCGATATCCATACGCTTGAAATCCTTATAAGGATCCTCACCGATGCTGTCTCTTGAGACATACACCTGGATAGAGCCGTCACGGTCCTGCACGTTGCAGAAGCTGGCTTTACCCATAACACGCTTGGACATCATGCGTCCCGCAACCGAAACGGTTTTACCCTCCAAGGCCTCAAAATCGGCCTTGATGGCGGCGCTGTAGTTGGTGACATTATACTTGGTGATAACAAAGGGGTCCTTGCCTGCTGCCTGCAGCTCGGACAGCTTTTCACGTCTCACCTTCAAAATTTCATTTAAGTCCTGCTGGGGCTTATTGTTGTTTTCCATTTTTGCACTTCCTCAAACATTAGGATCAAAAAGATTATCTCTGAACGTCAAGAATCTTGAACTTGAGATGACCTGCCTCACAAGTAACGGTGACCTCGTCACCTGCTTTGTGGCCGATCAATGCGGCACCTACGGGAGACTCATCCGAGATCTTGAACTCCTCGGGGTCAGACTCGGCCGAGCCAACGATGGTATAAAGCAGCTCTTCCTCGAACTCCTCATCGTAAAGCTTTACGGTGCAGCCGATGGTGATGGTGCCCTCAACGATGTCCATATCATCGATGACCTGTGCGTTTTTGAGCATTGCCTCAAGCTCAACGATACGAGCCTCAAGCTTGGCCTGCTCGTTCTTTGCCTCATCGTACTCGGAGTTTTCGGAAAGGTCACCGAAGCCACGTGCAATCTTGATCTTTTCTGCGATCTCGTTACGGGAGACCGTTTTGAGGTGCTCAAGCTCATTCTGCAGAGCCCTGAGACCCTCTGAAGTTAAAAGTACAGCCTTAGACATAAATAATACAACCTTTCAAATGTGTTAATCTATTTATACGCATACTGAACCAAAATAAACATTATGAATATTATAATGAATTAGTCACCCAAAGTCAAGGAATAATTTTTCAAATTATAGCTTAATTTGTTACAGATATATAAATTATTTTCGGCGTATTGACAATTTGACAATTTCGGGTTATAATAATAAAAACTAAATTAAACGGAAGGTGACATATATGAAGCTTAAGCATGTTCTTTGGATCGTTGGTACTGTTGTTGCAGTAGCCGCAGTTGTTGCAGGTATCACTCTCTTTGTTACCCGTTTCCTTAAAGAGGAAGATGAGGAGAACTATATCGAATGCGACATGGGCGCAGACGATTGATTTCCTAAAATTTAAAGAGACTCCGTGAAAACGGGGTCTCTTTTTTGTTTGCTGTACGCCTGCTTCAGCGGTCAACCACTCATTAACGGAATCAAACCAAGCAAAAAAACGGATAGCTTGCGCCATCCGCTTTTTGTTTTTTGGATTGTTATTGAAAAGCTGACAATTATTATTTTGCGTACTTTTCACGATCAGCCTTGAGCTTATCCTCAACGACCTTGTTAGCGGCGTTGACAGCCTTGTCAACAACGTTGCTGACCTCGTCGATAGCGGTCTTGACACCTGCGGAAGAAACCTGTCTTACCTTGGTGTAGAGAGTATTGCTGGCCTCACCGATGAGTGACAGGCAGGAATAATCTCTGGGGAAGTATTTCTCGGTTGCGGGGATATTGGTCAAGCCGTAGTAGAAGTTACCTGCGGCGACCGAGATAAAGGCATTGTTAAGATCGTAGTTGGCAGGGTCGAGCCAATAGCGGATAAAGTATCCTGCGGCATCGGCATTGGGTGCGCCGTCAACGATACCGTACATACGGAAAA
>JAZQCY010000130.1:0-12370 GCA_045546555.1 Acutalibacteraceae bacterium
GCCCGTGGGATTGGCCGAAACAAACTCGACCATTATCCTTTGACCCTCTCCCATATCCGACTGACCGTAGCCGTCACCCAATGCGATAACATCGTTTACAATGGCGGCATAATAGCGCTCGGACAAAAACAGATTTATAAATCCGGGGCCTGCGATCTCGGCCTTTTCGATAAAGGTGCCTTGGAACTCAAAATTCTCAGCTAAAGCCTCGGCGATCTTTCTGGGGTTGGAGCGCAGAGCCTTTGCCCACACAAGTGCGGCGTTCACGGCAAAATCACCGTGAGCACGGTCGGCAGGCACTTCAACCTTAAAATCGGGCAGCTCTGCCTCACACAAATCGCCGTTGGCCATTGCCTTTTTGGCGGCGGCAACAATAATTCCTTTTATTCCTTCTCTTGTTTCAAAAACTATTTTAGACATTTTTATATCCCTTTCTCAGGCTTGTTTTACATTTATCTGAACCTTGTTACGGCTGACCATACCGTAGTTTACATCCAACGTGTAGCTCATAAAAAGGCTACCGCCGTTATCGGTCATTTCGTCCTTGACCGATTCACCGAAAACGCCAAGAACCAAAGTGCCCTGCCCCGTTTCATAATGGCAGATGTGGCGCTGACCTTTTTTGACGTACATTCTTGAATTAAGCACGCCCGACCGTTGCATAACGACCGAATTTTCATCGGGATCGATCTTGATAAGACAGCTCACACCCTCAAGCCCCGTGGCGGTGCTGTCGTCATATTTCAGGTAGGTCTTGCCGTTGATGACGTTCATCTTGCCGACCGTGGTCAGCTCAATGGAATCCTCATCCCCGTCGACCTCCTGGGTGCTGATTATTTCAATTACAACATCCTGCATTTATTGTTTATCCTCCGAAGCTTTCAATGGCAACCATCTCGACATCGTCCTCGATCTCGGTTCCCAAAAGGATACCTGCGATTGAGGCAAACGACTCGGCTCGGTCGCTGACAAAATATCGTCGTCGTCCACCCTCTCCCAACAGACCGTTGGAATTAAGGTACTCGGCGGCGGCCAAGGCGGCCTGCTCTCCCGAGTTTATGAGCGTAACGCCATCCCCCATAATATCGGCAATAATGTCCTTTATCGCAGGGAAATGAGTGCAACCCAGGATAACGGTGTCAACCTTGTGCTCGATAAGCGGCTGTAAATAACGCTTGGCGGCGGCGATCGTGACCTCATCGTCACGGCCTATCCAACCGCTTTCGACCAGCTGAACAAACACGGGGCAGGCATTCTGCACCACGGCCAAGGTAGGGTCAATCTCAAGCATTTTATTTTTATAAGAATTACTGTTGACGGTGGCGGCGGTGCCCAAAACACCTATCCTGCCGTTTTTGGTGGCCTTAACGGCGGCCTTGGCGGCAGGAGTCACAACCTCGATAAAAGGCACGGGAAGCTCATCTGCCGTAAAGCCTGCAACCGAGCTGACGGTGCCGCAGGCGGCGATTATCAGCTTAACATCGTGCGACAAAAGGAACCTCTCATCCTGACGGGTGTATTTCACGATAGTTTCGGCACTTTTTGTACCGTAAGGCACACGACCCGTATCACCGAAATAGACAATATTCTCCTTTGGCAAAACACGGTTGAGCTCCTTTATAACCGAAAGTCCACCGAGGCCCGAATCAAAAACTCCGATAGGTCTTTTATCCACAAAACTACCTCCAATCGTCGATAATTTTCACATCACATAAATATTCATTATATTTTACCACACATTACTCACAAATGCAAATATTATTTGTATTCAATCAATATATTTTCAACAAAAAACAAGGTTCTGTTACAAAAAATATGTAAAAGAACCTTGCTTTAATTATTTGTTAAAGTTTATCAAAAAACAGTATCTATTTTTTGACCGTTAGCAAAAACAGTTTTCACGTTAATATCATCATCAAAAACTGCGAAATCGGCATCACATCCAACCTTCATTCTGCCTTTATGTGACAGTTTCATTATATCGGCAGGCGTTTTGGTTATCATTTTGACCGCCTCAACCAACGGGAGACCCGCCTCTTTTACAGCAACCCTCACAAGTCGGTCGGCAGTAGCAATGCTTCCCGCAAAAGCACTTCGATCCATAAGTTTGCACACACCGTCTTCAATTATAAATTCGGTGCTTTGCATAAATCCGTGCTTGAGTTCGGTGCCTGCAAGCACAAGACTATCGGTCACCAATGCGATTTTTTCAGGGCGCTTGATTTTATAGATCAACTTTATAAGTTCAGGTGGAAGATGCTTACCGTCGCATATAATCTCTACAAACATATCATCCGAAAGGAATGCCGTTTCGATAACGCCAAGCCGTCTGAATCCATGGTCACGTGTAATGGTTGAAGTACAGGAATAAAGATGCGTAACAAGATTACAACCGTATTGTGCCGCTTTTTGCATATCGTCAAAAACAGCATCGGTATGACCTGCCGAAGCCACCACACCAAACTTTTGCAACGACTTTGCAAAATCGCAATTGGAATCGTTTTCGGGCGCATAACTCCATCGCGCAATATAATCGGAAAACTCATCTAAAAGCGGCAAATACTCATTAGATTTAGGCTTGGTTATATAGTCGGTACATTGCGCTCCGCATTGTTTTTGCGACAAATACGGACCTTCAAGATGTGCACCTAATATAGTGCCTTTATATCGGTGATCGTTCATCGCCAACTTTATGTTCACAACCGACTGCTTCATACTTTCGAATCTTGCCGCAGAAACGGTAGGACAAATCGACGTAGTGCCATGCATCAAATGAAAATTGCAACCCTTAATAACGTCGTCGGCAGTGCCTTCAAACGGATAACCGCCACCACCGTGGGTATGTATATCTATAAAGCCTGCACTTACAAAACTACCCGTCATATCATACTCTTGACTATATGGTTTTTCGTGTACCGAAACCTCTGTGATCTTTCCGTCTTCAAAATAAATAAAGCCGTCAAAAATTCCGTTTTCCAAAATGATTCGGTCAGATTTTATACGTTCCATAAAACACCTCAAAGCAATATACTGCTATCGTTGTCAAGGTATAAAACGGCACTTTTATGACGGCGAAGCACCGTTGCGGGACACTTTTCGCTTATTTCATCGCAAAGCGTTGCTTTTACGGCATTGGCCTTGGTTTTGGCAGGGACAATGCAGAACAGATAATCACCCTTAAAAAGTGTGGGTACTGTAAGCGTGATGGCCGTTTTGGGTACGTCGTCCAATTTGGCAAAGCAACCGTCGTTGACCTGTTGTTGACGGCAAATTTCATCAAGCGGAACAGGCTTTACGGCTTTATTATCGTTAAAATCGGCAACCGGAGGGTCATTAAAAGCAATGTGTCCATTTTCACCGATCCCCATAACCACAATATCGGTTGGGTAGTCTTTCAAAAGTGCGGAATAACGCTCGCACTCGGCATCGGCATCGGTTGCCGAAATATCGATATAATTCACGCTTTTAAACGGTGTTATACCGAAAATGCTTCTTTTAAGGAAGTTACGGAAACCTTGGGGCGCATCGCTTGAAAGACCGATATACTCATCCATGTGAAAAGCGTTTACTTTGTTCCACGGAATTTCTTTATCATGAGCCAAAGCCGACAAAACCTCGTTCTGCGAGGGGGCGGCGGCAAAAATCATATTGACGGTATCTCGTGTTTGAAGCAACTCGAGAATCTTTGCCTTTATGTCTTTGGCGGCCGCCTGACCCATTTCGGCTCGGGAATCATAAACGTTAACGTCCAAAAGATCTTTTTTAAACGATTTCATCAGATCAACTCCATAAATCTTTTAAAAGCATCATTAAATGCGGCAATTTTGTCGGGGTAAACGTATCGTGTGTCAAACTTTCGACCAACCAACTTTTGCAACCCCGCAAAGGTTGTAAGATGCGGCTCTAACGATGCGAAAAAGTCGTTTTTGTAATACTTTTGGTGCGCCGCCATAATTTTATCAATTTTAGCCTCGCCCGTTCCGGGAGGAACAATTGCACCGTCGAAAAATGCATCCTTAATGTGAAAATATGCGATGTCATTTTTCAAAAGTTCATAAGCATCGGGGTACGGGTCAACCTGCTCCAAAACATAGTTACCCATATCAAAAACGCATTTTATTTCACCACCGAAAAAATCGATTATCTCTTTGCAATACTCAGGAGTATTGCCGTAAATTTCGGCTTCATTTTCGTGGCAAAGCGTTACGTTGTACTCGCGCGCAAGTTTGACTATTCGACCAAGTGCTCCAAAAACCTCGTCACGCATTTCGTGAATATCCCGTCCCTCGGGTGCATAAAAACTGAAAATTCTAACCAGCTTAGTGCCTAAAATATCAGCAATTTCAAAGATATGGCGTGCCAACTCCATGTGTGCATCCATATCTTCATCAAGATGTATTTTTCCAAGCGGAGAGCCGATAGCCGAAACCTTGACGCCGTATTTATCCATCAAAGCCTTGGCTTCTTTGGCTTCGTCATTGGTTAAAAGCGAGATGTTTTTACCGCTCAAATGTCTCGGCTCAATATACTTGATGCCAAGCAACCGCATACCCTTTAACTGTTCTTCAAAATCAACTGCATATTCATCGGAAAATGCAGACATCATAATTTCACTCATAATTAAACCTCTGAATCTTAAATTTCAAGTTTTTCAACCTGCTCAACAGTACCGTTTTTGAGCGAACGCTGAATAGCGTTCATGATAAACACGGGTGAGGCCAATTCTTCAAGTGTGTTGACGGCTTCACCGCCACAAAGGAGGTTGTAATACTCCTTGAACTCCTGATAGAACCAATCGGAAGAATCGGGAATCTCGTAAGCTGTCGATTTTTCTTTCGATAAGCGTGCCGCAAAATAGCGGTAATTTTTATTGGCAAACAAACCAACCGCATCAAAGCCTTCATAATGGAAGATGACGGTTATGTTATCGTTGGTTTCGGTTGCCTTGACGTTTTCGGGGAAACGACCAAAAACCTCGCAAACCATTTCAACAAGATGCGGGGCATAGAAATAGAAATTGCCATAATCGTTTTCTTTTGAATAAGGTGCGCGAACAAGACCGCCCAAAGTGTCATTATCGCCATCAAGACGTTCTTTCTTTAGGGCTTGGATGAATTTATCATGTTTTAACGATGAGCCGCCACAAACGGGGATATTTTTTGATTTTATTTCATTCATAAAATCAATGGTATCCTGCTCGCTTATGGTGAATGGCTTGTCTATAAACATCGGGATTTTGCTATCGAGATAAGGTTTAGCATACTTATAGTGGTTATCTCCGTGACGTGCGGTGACGATAACGCCGTCAACCTTGCCGACAAGTTCATCATGGGTGTTCATTACAGGAACCTTGAATGTTTCGTTGAGTTTGTTTGCGGCAGCCGTGTCATCGCTATAAACACCGATGACCTCAACGTCTTTAAACTCTTTTTTCTCTTTGACAAACTTCAAAAATGCATTGGCGTGGCTGTTTTCACAACCAAGAATTGCTATTTTCTTCATAAAAAACACTCCTCACATTAAAGGAATTTCAAAGGAAGCGGATTTTGTGCATGGACAGTTTCGATGACCGAAATAACCTCGGCGGCCATTTCGGGTGTAACGGTCATAGGCTTACCTTCGGTCAATTTGTAATACAACTGCTCATAAAGTGTTGCCGTTCCAACATCAAATGCGTCACCGTTGAAAGTGCCCGACTTAACATGCTTTTCCAACTTTTCAGAGCAATAAGCAGGATTGCCTTCGGGTGTTTTGAGTGATTCTTCAACAAGCGGTTGTTCGGGGTTTTCACCGTCAACAATATATGTCATTTCATAATCCTTGGTACGCGACTTGTATGTTCCCTTTGTACCTTGAATTTTGATGTTATAACCACTGTAAGCATCGGTGTTGTTGATTTCAATATCGATCAAAGGCTTGTCGGGTGCTTCAAGCAAAATCTTTACATAGTCGTCGGCATCACCGCTACTCATAGGGGTGTGGTCAAGCTTACTGTAAACTACCTTGGCATTTTCATCAAAACCAAGGAAGCCAAGACCCATGCCGATGGGGTGAGGACCGGTGTTATAGGCGTTACCTGCACACTTTTTCTGCAAGGTCTGCCAATCCCAACGACGGCTAAGGCTATTATAACGAATACTTATCTGCTTGATATCACCCAACTTGCCCGACTTTGCAAGGTCATAAGCAAACATATAGAAAGGTGCAAAGAAGGTCTGTTGGAAAACGGCCAAAGTAACATTGTTTTCCTTGGCGATTTTCATAAGCTCATCGCACTCATAACGCGAACGGCCAAACGGCTTTTCAACCAAAACATTCTTGCCGCTTTGCAAAAGTTCTTTGGTTATGGGATAATGCATTTCGGAGTATGTGGAGTTTACCACAAGGTCAATATCATCAAGCTTCAATAATTTTTTATAGTTTGAAAAGGTGGTGCATTCGGGATGACGCTGCTTGGCAACCTTACGACGATAAGGATCAGCATCTACAACATATTTCACATTGAAATACTTATTATTTTCGTTCATAAAGTAATTGCCGTGAATACTGCGGCCGCTTCGTCCCTGACCGATAATTGCAACGTTGAGTTTTTTCATTTTTAACCGTCTCCTTTGAAAATGAAAGAGTCTGATTTTATTATAAATCAAGTTTTTACAAAGTACATTGCAAAATTTGAATTTATATATTGCAAAAACTGAACTAATATGGCAAAATATAGTTATTGGAAGGACGTGACGGCTTTGAACGATTATATTTTCGAAAATGACGACTTGTTTTATAAACACCACGTTTCAAAAAACCTAGCCTGCAATACCTATTCCCCCCACACACATAGCAACTATGAGCTTTTGTATTTTGTCAGCGGTGATGCCACCTTTGTAATTGAAGACCGCCGCTATAAAATGAAAAAAGGCGACCTTATTTTAATCCGCCCGTTGCAATATCATTTTATACAGATAGACTCGCCCGTTGAGTATGAGCGCTATGATTTTTTGTTCGACGCCGAGCGCCACAAAGTGCATAGTGTTGCAACCCTGCCGCAAGAAACCGTTGTGGTGAACATAAGTGGAAACAGTTTTGCTGAAGACATATTTAAAAAATGTGACTTTTATTATTCAAAATGCCCCCCTAAAGTTTTTAGAGAGCTTATCACCCATTTGCTTTGCGAGTTGTTCTATAACATCGGCCTTTTTCCGCAAACCCCGCCCGACGACAGCACCGTGCTTTCCCCATTGCTCTCAAAAGCTCTGACCTATATCAACCAAAACATCCTTGCTCCGTTGACGGTTGAAGAGGTTGCCGACCAACTTTTTGTCAGCGAAAGTTATCTTTTCAGACTGTTCAAAAGCGAACTGCACCGCACTCCAAAAAAATATATTATGATCAAAAAACTTCTTGTTGCGCAAAAAATGATTGCTTCGGGTGAAAAGCCGACCGCCGTTGCCGAAAAATGCGGTTTTTCCGATTACACAAGTTTTTATCGCAACTATATTGAGCATTTCGGTCGCCGTCCGTCCGATGAAGTGCATTGATTTTGTTTGAATTTTGAAACTATAAAAATCTTGCAATAATGACGGTTTGGTAGTAGAATTATAATGTTATTTACGCGTTGGTGGTGATGTTGTGGAATGGATAAAATCCCGTTTGGGTGAAGCGACCGTACTGCTTGCGGCATTGCTTTGGGGATGTATCGGCATATTCACCCGCAATATGACCGAAATCGGCTTTACGGCGGTGCAGATAGTTGCCGTCCGTGCCTTTGTCACCGTTATTCTGATGGGGATTTACATACTTATAAAAGACCCAAAGCTGTTTAAGATCAACCCCAAAGACCTTTGGATGTTTTTCGGCACGGGCATTTTAAGCTTTCTGTTTTTCAACATCTGCTATATGTCATCCATCGGTGAAAATTCGCTTTCGGTTGCGTGTATTCTGATGTATACCTCACCCATTTGGGTGACCACCCTTGCCATTCCGCTTTTCAAGGAAAAGATGACGTTGCACAAGGCTTTTGCCTTCGTGATAGCCTTTGGCGGATGCGTTGCGGTCTGCCTTTCGGATTCGCTGAAGCTGACAAAGATCGGTCTGGTTTACGGACTTTTGTCGGGCTTTGGCTATGCTTTATACTCCATTTTCGGAAAATATGCCTCGGCAAAATATAACTCCGCCACCGTCACCTTTTACACCTTTTTGTTTGCATCGGTCGGCGTTCTGCCGTTGTGTGACCTGCCGAAGCTGACCGTTTTACTGTCAAGCGGCACCAACATTGTGTGGTCAATAGGCGTTGCCGTAACCTGCACGGTGCTCCCTTACCTGCTTTATACCTACGGCCTTTCCAAAATCGGCGCAGGAAAAGCGGCGGTCATCGCCATTTTGGAGCCTGCCGTGGCATCGGTCGTAGGAGCCTTGTGTTTCGGTGAAAATATGGGCGCTTTAGGCCTTGTCGGCATCGCCGCAGTTATGGTCGGATTGGTATACTTAGAAATGGGAAATCCTTTTAAAAGGAAAGATTGAAAATCAGTTGTGTTTGTGGTATAATGAATTGATAACTTGATATGCACGAGCACTCGATATGTTGCTGACGCAACAAGAATAAACATAAGGAACAACAATATGCGAATACTGACCGTTGGGGATGTTTGCGGCTCGGTTGGATGCAACTTTTTGCTGAAGACCTTGCCCAAACTCAAGGCTGACAATAAAATAGACTTTTGCATCGTCAACGGCGAAAACTCGGCCGACGGTAACGGCATCACACCGCATTCGGCCGATATGCTTTATGCCGCAGGTGCCGACGTTATCACGGGCGGCAACCACTCGATGCGCCGCCGTGAGGTCTTTGACCGATTGGATTCTGACCCATATCTTTTACGCCCCGAAAATATGCACACCTCGGGTGCGGGAAAGGGTTATGCACAGGTTGACCTCGGACACACACAGTTGGCCGTAATAAACCTTATCGGACGTGTTTATCTGCCCGAAGCCGACGATCCCTTCAGCACGGCTGACCGACTTATTGAAAAGGCTAAACAAAGCGGCATAAGGATAATTCTGGTTGATTTTCACACAGAGGCCCCCGCCGAAAAAAAAGCGCTTGCCTTTCACCTTGACGGCAAGGCTTCGGCCGTTTTCGGCACCCACACCCACGTTCCCACCGCCGATGAACAGATCTTACCTTGTGGCACGGGTTATATTTCCGATATAGGAATGACCGGCCCCGACGATTCGATTTTGGGCGTGAAAAAGGAGCTTTCCATCGCCAAAATAAAGGACGGCGCACCTGTGAAATTCGAACTGGCAGATGGCAAGTGCCGCCTCGACGGATGTATTTTTGATATTGAAAAATCAACGGGCAAATGTATTTCCGTGACCCGTGTGAACATAATTTAAAAAGGAGGATGACCTATGGCTTTTAAAAGATTTCTTGCAATTGTTTTGGTCGGTATTATGCTTTTTTCGGCCGTAGGCTGTGGCTCGGACGACACAAGCTCCGATAACAGTTCCTCATCCACCGTGTCCGAAGCTGAGCCGACCCCCGAAATCACATTGCTTTACTCGGCAAGCGATTCACTCAACCCTTATAAGGCCGAAACTTCACTTAACCGTCAGTTAAGTCTTCTTATGTATGATCCCTTGGTCAAGCTTGATTCAAGGCTTCAACCGCAGTACCATTTGGCTAAATCGGTCGAATTTGACGGCAAGGATTATATAATCACCTTAAAGGACGCCGTATTCAGCGACGGCAGTGCCGTTACCGCCAACGACGTTGTGTTTTCCTTAAAGCTTGCCCTTGAAGCTGAGTTTTTGGCTTTTAAACAGCAGTTGAGCAATATCAAATCCTATAACGCCACCGAGGAAGGCACTGTTAAGGTTACGCTTTATAAGGTCGACCCCTATTTTGCCAACCTGCTCGACTTCCCCATTATCAAAAAAGGCTCGGACGAGCTGACCGATGAAAATAAAATTGCGCTTCCGCCGATCGGCGCAGGCAGTTACGTGTTTGATACCAATGAAAAGGTGCTCATTGCCAACACCAAGTGTTATTCAGGTGTTCCCGAGGTCAAAACCATCAAGCTGATAAACGCACCCGACGATGCGGTTGTGAAATATAATCTCGAGGTCGGCAATGTCAGCATTTACTACACTGACCTTGCCGACGGTATAATTCCTCCTATGAGTGGAAATTCGGCACCTTTAAATCTCAACAACCTTATTTATTTGGGTGTAAATCTTAACAACACGTTTTTGGAAAACCCGAATATGCGCTATGCCGTAGCACTTGCGGTTGACCGTACAACCGTTTGCAACGAAGCATATTTCAACTATGCAACCCCTGCAACGGGCCTTTTCAATGCCGCCTGGGACGATGCCGGAAGCCTGCAAAATCTCACAAAAACGGCAGATTTGGAAAATGTTGTTGCGATTTTGAAAGATATAGGTTATAATAGTAAGGATGAAGAGGGATTTTTCGTAAATTCCAAGGGTAATCCCATCACGTTTAAGCTTGTTGTGAACGTTGAAAACGAGCGCCGACTGAAAACGGCCGAGCTTTTGAAGCATCAGCTTGAAACCGCAGGCTTTAAGATAAATCTTGAAAAGCTTGAGTGGAGCAAGTACGTTGAAGCCTTGACCTACGGCAATTTTGACCTATATCTTGCCGAAACCAAGCTTAACAATAACATGGATGTCACCGATCTTATAACATCCGGCGGAGCTTTGGCTTACGGTATACCCGACCCCAAGCCTGCCACCCCAAACAACGGTAACACCGACAAGGAAAACGCTACAGAGGGTGAAACCGCTAATAAGGACAACGGCAAGGATGATAACAAAAAGCCCCAATTGGTATCCTCGGTTCCGTTGCTTGACCATGCAATCAAGGGATTTTACGGGGAGGAGCTTTCGTTGGTTGATATAATCAACGCCTTCAATGCCGAAATACCCGTCATCCCGATATGCCACCGCCAGGGTCTTACATCCTGCAGTCCAAAGCTTCAGGCTCAAAATATGTCATCTCTGTCCGATGCTTACTTCGGAGTGAAATATATCAAATAACAATGGAGGTATTGTACTATGATCGCATACGAAACCAAAATCGGTTCGATCACCTTGGGTGAGGATTATCTTGCCAAGCTGATCGGAAATGCTGCTTCATCCTGCTTTGGTGTTGCCGGTATGGCACCCCACGGCAAGCAGAAGTTTCGCAATATTTTCTCTAAAAAGGACTATACCGAAAAGGGTATAAACATAACCGGCGATATCGATATGATCAATGTTGATCTTCATATCATCGTTGCTTACGGCATGAACATAAACGCTATTGCCAAAAGCATAACCCACAAGGTCAAATATGTAATTAGCGAAGAATGCGGCATCAATGTCGGTAAGGTTACCGTCCGCATCGACGGAATCAAAGAGTAATTTACACCGGCGTTTTCCTACGCAATTAAGGAGTTGTTAGTTTTGATTAAAGGAAATATTTTGCGCGATGCTCTGCTTTCCGGCGCAAACAATATCGTCAATTGCCGCCAAGCAGTCGATGAGCTGAACGTTTTCCCTGTTCCCGACGGTGATACGGGTACCAATATGTCTATGACCATCAGCGCCTCGGCACGTGAGCTTGCTCAGCTTGATGACAGCGTTACTGCAGAAGTCATTGCCAAAACCAATGCTTCTGCCCTGCTCCGTGGCGCAAGAGGTAACTCGGGCGTTATTCTGTCGCTTTTGTTCAGAGGCTTTTCCAAGGGTCTTAAAGGCCGTGAGGTTATGGATGCCGAAGGTCTTGCAACTGCTATCAAGCTTGGTGTTGACGCTGCCTACAACGCAGTTATGAAGCCCACCGAGGGTACCATTCTGACCGTTGCACGTGTAGCCTCCGAATATGCAAGAAAGGCTTGCAACGAGGGTAGAAACGTCGTTGAGACCTTTGAATATATGCTGAAGGGTGCTAATAAGGCATTGGCCGAAACCCCCGAGATTCTGCCCGTTCTTAAAAAAGCAGGCGTTGTTGACGCAGGCGGTAAGGGCTTTGTTGTAATTTTGGAGGGTATGCTGTCGGTTATCCGTGACGGCAAGATGATCCAGTCGGCCGAAAGCACCGCCACCGCTACCGCTTCTCCCTCGTCCGAGGGCAGAAATGCCGCAGGTGAAGCCGAAGCTGATATCACCTTCACCTACTGCACCGAGTTTATCGTAAAGCGTGACGATACCAACAAGGATCCCAAGTCTTTGAGAGCATATCTTGAGTCGATCGGTGACTGTGTAGTTGTTGTTGACGATGAGGAGATCATCAAGGTTCACGTTCATACCGACCATCCCGGTAACGCCTTTGAAAAGGGTCTTACCTTCGGTCAGCTTATCAATATGAAGG
>JAZQCY010000131.1:0-9904 GCA_045546555.1 Acutalibacteraceae bacterium
GGCGAATACACGGTTACAGTTCTTGGCCTTGAGCTGTGCGGCAATGTCAAGCAACGAATCGCCCGAGGATATCATATCGTCAACAATGATAAGGTCCTTGCCGGTAACATCGTTTCCAAGGAACTCGTGAGCCTCAATGGGGTTACGGCCGTTGACAACGATGGAGTAGTTTCTGCGCTTGTAGAACATACCGAGGTTGATGCCCAAAACCGAAGAATAATACATACAACGGGAAATTGCGCCCTCGTCGGGAGCAACGATCATCAAATGGTCACGATCGATCTTAACATCGGGGATGTTTTTCAAAAGAGCCTTTATCATCTGATAGGTCGGCTGAACATTATCAAAGCCGCCCAAAGGAATAGCGTTACAGATTCTGGGGTCGTGTGCGTCAAAGGTGAGAATGTTCTTAACGCCCAAAGCGGTCAGCTCCTGCAGAGCCATTGCACAGTCCAAAGACTCACGTGCGGTACGGCGGTGCTGTCTGCCCTCGTAAAGCATCGGCATAATGACGTTGATACGTCTTGCCTTACCGCCCAAAGCGGCGATAACACGCTTAAGATCCTGGAAATGATCGTCGGGGCTCATGGGTACGGTCTGACCGTACATCTTGTAGGTGACGCCGTAGTTAAAGCAGTCACAAATAATAAAAGCATCAAGTCCGCGGGCGGTGTGCTCGATAAGACCCTTGGCCTCACCGGTGCCGAAACGGGGGCACTGGGGATGGATAACAAAGGTGCTATCCTCGTTGGGAGCGCCTCTCCATTGTCTCAAATAGTAGTCTACCTTGTCGGCAAACTCCTCACAGCCTTTCATTGCGATGATGGCCATATCACCGTAGGGCAGATGCTTGTAGGTTGCAATATTGTCCATTTTTTGTTCCTCCACTCAAACCTTAAAATCAGAATATCGGCAGACGGGCAAAATGCTTACTGCCGATTACTGTATAGATAATACCATAAACCAACGAAATATAAAAGAGGTATTTTCAAAAATTTTGCAAATTTTTGTAATTTTTTAAGTTATGTAAACCGCAGGCTGCGGCGTCCTTGTTGATCTGCTCAAAAACGGCCGAAAAATCACACGATCTCGCCGTTGATTATCATTCTGTAATTGCCCGAGTGAAGAATTTTGGCCAACTGCTTGGTGTCGGTTATGCGTTCCTCTGTGGCAATGCCCGAGGTTCCCAAACGGTGCGAGCAAACGTGAACATCACCGCCGCTCAAAGGCTTCAGGCCGTATTTTTCAATATATTTTACCGCCATTTCGTTGCGGTCGTCGGGGTCACTTACGTTAAAGGCCTCGGCACCGTGAAGAAATTTCGGGTCGGGCTCTTCATCGGGGTTTTTGATGTAGGGACGGTCACGGAACGGGTGTGCGTGGGATAAAAAACCGCCGTGACTGTCAACAAATTTAAAGATCTGCTCCAGATCATAATGCCTGAAATCGGTTTCGGCCTTCAGCTCGTCGGGGGTGATGCCGTAGATCAGCACCTCCTTCATATCCTTGTTGTAGACCTCCTCGATACCGAAGATAACGTCAATGCCGACGCTTTCTCCAAAGGCCTTGCCCCTGAGCCAATTTTCCTCATAGGCGGCGACAAATTCCTCCCACGGCAAATTGCGGTCGATGCAGGTGTTGCCACGGTAAAAATGGTCGGTCACAACGATGCCCTGAAAGCCCATCTCTTTCGCGGCAACCACTATTTCCTCAACGGTCGATATTCCGCATTTACTGCAACCTGATGTGTGCAGATGCATTTCATACTTAAACATAATCCAACCCTCAATCCTTAAAAACCAAATCGCTCGCTTTTAAGCTCAAGCGATTTAATATATCATTGCAAACAGCTTCAAAATTTTTGTTGATCTCATAGTTTGAATACCTCAAAACCGTTATTCCCAATTTCAAAAGTTCGGCATCACGTTGTTTATCTGCATTTCTATTTGTAGGTTCAAAGTGTTGGCTGCCGTCAATTTCAATAACAACCCTTTTTTCGGCAATGAAAAAATCCACAATAAAATCCCCAATGTTCTTTTGCCGATTGACCGTGAACGGTAACCTTTTCAAAAAATCATACCAAAGATGCTTTTCTTCCTTGGTCATATTCTTTCGCAAGGCTCGGGCATTCGCAACCAAACTCTTGTTGTATTTGTATATCATAGTTCACCTACAATTTCTGATAGTTGCATTAACTTAAACCGGTACAGTTCAACTTAGTAAAGCCTTAATTACCGATTTGTTTGGTTGTCTCACTTTGCTAGAGCTTTTTTGGCCTTCCCCAGCGGGGAAGGGGGACCGCGTTAGCGGTGGATGAGGAGAACAAGGCTTGTGATGACTAATGTTAAAATACAAGACTTCATAATTCGAGCACAATGTTCTACATAAAGTGTGTATGTGACGTATTCTCCTCACCCGTCAGCCTGCGGCTGCCACCTTCTCCGCTGGAGAAGGCTATCAAGCCGTACGGCTTTTTGAGTTGAAGTCAAGTTTTCTCCGCTCAAATAATATATCACTTATTTTCAAGTTTTTCAAGCGGTTGATTTATTAACCTACGGTTGATTTTTCATCAACTGATCAGTTATTGAAAAATATGCGGCAATCGTTATAATAAAATTGTAGCTACAAGAAATATTGAAGCAGGTGAAATAATGAGTATCGGTAAGACGATAAAGAATTTAAGAAAAACCAAAAACATAACCCAGGAAAAGCTGGCATCCTATCTTAACGTTTCGTGTCAGGCTGTTTCCAAATGGGAAAACGGCACGGCAGCGCCCGATATTTCGTTGATAGTTCCGATCGCAAACTTTTTTGATGTTACCACCGATGTGCTTTTGGAGCGAGATATCGAAAAGCAAAAGGCCGAGCTGGAAAGGCTCAAGGAGGACGGCTCAAGGCTTTCGCAACAGGGACTTGTCAGAGAATCGGTCGAGCTTTGGAGAGGGGCGGTTGCCAAATATCCGTCCAATTATGAGTGCCTTATAAATTTGGCGTACGCATTGCACTCGGCCAGACTGTCATCGGATTTTAAAAATGATATCGAAACGGCCGATAAGTATACCGACGAGGCTTTGGAAATATGCGAAAGAGTTTTGGAGGATTGCACGGATATAGAAATTCGCGGAAGTGCAATACAGATATTGGTACTGACCTACGGCTCAAAGCACCGTGGACATTATGATGAAGAAAAGGCTGTGCATTTTGCCGAAATGGCTCCAAGCCTTTATGTCTGTAAGGATGTGTTGCTTGAACACGCATATATGTTTAATCGCGAAAAGCGTGATGCTCAGGTACACGGAAACGCACTGCAGTTTCTTGATCTGCTGACACGGGGAATGGTCTTCGGAGGCTATAAGGATGGCAGGGAAAAGATCTTTGCCATTGAGACTGCTTTGAAAATATATAAGCTGGTGTTTTATGACGGTAATTATTTATTCTATCATTGCAGGATGGCACAGATATACCGCTATTTGAGTATGGAGTATGCCAAGATAGGGGACGCAGAAAAGGCACTCGAGAATTTGAGGTTGGCTAAAGAGCACGCCATAGCCCGTGAGCAAATACCCGACGGGAAACAGAACTTCACAAGCATTTTCTTTAACAAGGCCACACACGACAATGTCTATACAAGTAAAAATTTTACGGGGACAGAGCTTGATCTGATAAATGAGATACTGTCGGATAAGGCGTTTGACGGCATTCGGGGAACAGAGGATTTTATCAATTTCAAGAATAATTTATATAAGCTATAATATGACACAAACGGCTTTTTCGGCTTGGCTGATAAAAGCCGTTTTTTATATCCTTATAAATTTACAACTTTGTTATTGCCAAATGGGGGATTGTTTGATATAATACAATAGAATAAATATGAGAACATAGGCTTTTTACGTTCTTTTGTTCTGACTTAACTCTATATGAACGCCCAAAAGGCGGTTGGAGGAAATTATGAAAGTTACTTTATTGGCGCACACGCCCGACCCCGAATTGACGGTGGCTTCGGCCGCAAGGCTTTGCTATTCACCGTCCACCATTGACGAGGTCAGAGAAAAGCTCACCCCCGAAAAAACGGCACAGTTTGTCGATATGCTGTCCGAAATAGGCCACGAAAGCCCTATCGAGCACGCATCGTTCACCTTTGGTATCGAGGGTGTGTCACGTGCGTTATTGGCACAGATAACCCGTCACAGAATGGCCAGCTTCTCGGTGCAGAGCCAGCGCTACGTTGCCGAGGCGCAGTTCGAGTATGTGACCCCGCCCGAGATCGAAAACGACCCCGAGGCCAAAAAGCTTTTTGTTGAGGCAATGGAAAAGGATCAGGAGTATTACGACCGCCTGACCGAGACCCTTAAAAAGCGTCACAAGGCCGATATGATGGCTAATGGTTTGGACGAGAAGTCGGCCGACCGTGCCGCCGAGAAAAAGGCTATCGAGGATGCACGCTTTGTGCTACCCAACGCCTGCGACACCAAGATGATACTCACCATGAACGCACGCAGTCTGCACAATTTCTTCCGCCACCGTTGCTGTAACCGTGCGCAGTGGGAGATAAGAGAATTAGCATACCGAATGCTGATGCTCTGCCGTGAGGTAGCTCCCAACCTCTTCAAAAACGCAGGCCCCTCGTGCCTTACAGGTCCTTGCCCCGAGGGCAAAATGACCTGCGGCAAGATACGTGAAATGCGTGAGAAATACAAGGCTTAAAAGGGATTTTATTTATGGGTAAACTTATTGTTATCGAGGGTCTTGACGGATGCGGAAAGACCACGCAGGTGTCGCTCTTGCCTGAACGTCTTAAAGAGCAGGGGATAGACTCAAAGCTGATCTCTTTCCCCGATTATGAAGACCCCTCAAGCACCTTAGTGCGTATGTATTTGGGCGGTGAGTTCGGCTCAAAGCCCGACGCCGTCAATGCCTATGCCGCATCACTTTTCTATGCGGTCGACCGTTACGCCAGCTACAAGCGCCATTGGAGCGAGTATTACGACAACGGCGGTGTGGTGGTCTCGGGTCGCTACGTTGAGTCTAACGCCTATCATCAGATGGCCAAGCTTCCCGAGTGCGAGTGGGATACATATCTGCCCTGGCTTTATGAGACCGAGTATGAAAAGACCGCCATCCCCAAGCCCGATGCCGTCATTTTCCTTGATATGCCGGTCGAGGTCTCGTCGGCTATGGTGGCCTCACGCTACAACGGTGACGAGTCGAAAAAGGATATCCACGAAAAGGATATGGAGTATCTTGCCGCCTGCCGTAAGGCCGCAAAATACGCCGCCGAAAAGTGCGGCTGGACGGTCATCAACTGTGCCGACGGAGATAAGCCCCGTACTATTGAAAGCATTTCGGACGAGATTCTGTCCGTTGTGCTTAAAGCGATTAAAGGATAAAGTAATAAGGCTAAAGTAATATTTTTTATTTGGAAGTGTATTTATGTATTATGTATTTTTGGCCGAGGGCTTTGAGCAGGTAGAGGCTCTGGCTCCCGTAGATATTATGCGACGTGCCGAGATCGAGGTCTATACCGTCGGTGTCGGCGCCAAGGTCATAACCTCGTCGCACAACGTACCCGTTGTTGCCGATGTTATCGATTGTGAGATAGGCCCCGATAAGGATTGCGAGGGTATCATCCTGCCCGGCGGAATGCCCGGCACCTTAAACCTTGAAAAGGCCGCCACCGTGCAGAAATTTATTGATTATTGCGTTGAAAATAACCTGCTTATTGCCGCCATTTGTGCTGCACCGTCTATTCTTGGCCACAAGGGCCTGCTTGACGGCAAAAAGGCCGTCTGCTTCCCCGGCTTTGAGGAACAGTTGGGCAATGCAATCGTTTTGAACGATGCCGTTGTGACCGACGGTAACATCATCACGGGCTGTGGTGCAGGCGCCGCAATGAAGTTCGGTTTTGAGATAGTTAAATATATCCAGAGTGAGGCTTCGGCCAACCACTTTAAGGCAGCAATGTTATGCGACCGATAGATATAAGACAGTACAAGACCGAACTGCGTAATTCCATTAAAGAGGAACGCAGAAATATGGATCCCGAGGAAAAGGCCAAGCTTGATGCAGGTGTTGCACGCAACGTGTTCCGCCTTTATCAGTACAAAGCCTGCAAGACGGTGCTGGTCTACGTATCGACCGTTATCGAGGTCGATACCGTTGAGATAATCAAGGGTGCCTTGCGTGACGGCAAAAGGGTGGCTGTGCCGAGATGTATTCCCGATACCCGATTGATGGAGTTTCATTATATCGAGTCGATGGACGACCTCTCACCCGGCGCTTTCGGAGTGCTCGAGCCCGATAAAAACGCACCGATAGTTGAGGATTTCACGGGATGCTTGATGCTTTTGCCTGCCTTGTCGATCGACTACCTCGGTTACCGCTTGGGCTACGGTAAGGGCTATTACGACCGTTATATGTCACGCTTTACGGGTGCTTGTGCAGGCATCTGCTATTCGGACTATATCCGCAGACACATGTACCACGGTCGGTTTGACCGTCCCGTGGACGTTATCGTCACCGAAAAATGGATAAAGGACGTTAGCGCACGCCGCCGTGACGACCGCAGAAAGTTTTTAAGACAGATTTGATCTTACGTTTGAAAAAATAACGGAGGAACAGTATGAACAACGATATTTTCAAAATTGAAGATGACAATACCCCCGAGCCTCAAAACAACGAAGCTGTTGAGAGCGAGACCTTTGGTGACGGTGATTTTAAGATAGGTAAATCGGCAAAGGCAGAGCCTGCCGACACTATCGATAATTCGAGTGACCTTGACGACAGCCGTCTTTCGGATGATTTTGTTATAGGTCAGGATTTCTTTATCGATAGCTCGGCCGCCGACGAGATTGCCGCCGAGCAACCGCAACAGCCCACAGGTAAAAAGAAGAAGAAAAAGAAAAAAGCCTCGGCAGGAAAGGGCTGTCTTGTTTCGGTTTTGTGGATGGCGGCCATTTTGGTCGTGTCCATAACCCTTGCCGCAGGTATTCTGTATTTCGGCATGGACTATATCGGCATCAGCTTTGATACCGACTCGGCCGAGGAAAATATTGAAATCGTTGTAACCGAAGGCACCACCGCAAAGGATATTGCCGAAATGCTTGAGGAAAAGGGCGTTATCGACAGTCCGCTTTTCTTCCGCTTCTATGCAAGCCAGGGCGATTACGCCCCCAAGTTCCGTGACGGTGTTTACTATTTCTCCAAGCAGGACAGCTATGAGGATATCGTCGATAAGCTGACCAAGCAGGGAACGCAGGCCGAGTCTATCAAGGTCACCATCCCCGAGGGCTGGACAATCGATAAGATAGCCGCCCGTTTGGAGGAAAATAAGGTCTGCACCGCCGATCAGTTCAAAAAGGCGGTCAACGAGGCCACCTACGATAAGTACCCCTTTGAGTTTATGAAGGGCATTAAGGACGAGTCGCAGGGTGTTCACTACCGCCTTGAGGGATATCTCTTCCCCGACACCTACTATTTCTATCAGACCAATGACAAAGCAGGCGCCGAGCAGGCTATCAAGAAAATGCTGCAGAACTTTGACAATAAGATCACACCGTCAATGCGCATCCGTGCCGAAAAACTCGGTATTCCGCTTCACGATATCATCACCATGGCATCTATCGTCGAGATGGAGGCCAGCGTTGCGAACTATGCCGACAAGCAGAAGGTATCGGCCGTTTTCTGGAACCGTATCAACGAGTGGGGTGAGAATGCACACCTGCAGTCCGACCCGACCCAAAAGTATAAGTACAACCCCGAGCGCTATGACACCTATAAGATAGTGGGTCTTGCACCCGGTGCATACTGCTCGCCGAGTATCGATTCCATCAATGCCGCACTTTATCCCGATGAGGAAAGCACAGATTTCTTCTTTGTTACCGATAAGGATATGAAGTTCTACTTCACCAAGACCAATGAAGAGCACAATCAGATCATCCGTAAGCTCAAGAATGAGGGCTTGTGGGTCGGCTGATATCAGAGGAAAAGTATGTCTGAAATAAAAATTACCAAGCCCGAGCTTTTGTGTCCTGCGGGTGACCTTGAACGGCTTAAAGCCGCCGTCGATTTCGGCGCAGATGCCGTCTATCTTGCAGGTGAGGAGTTCGGTATGCGTACCGCCGCCACCAATTTCGGTGAGGCCGATATGCGTGTGGGTGTTGATTATGCCCACAAGCACGGTGTCAGGATATTTGTCACCTGCAATACCCTGCCGCATAATGACGAGATACCCCGTCTGCCTGCCTTTTTAGAGCAGTTGGCCGACATCGGTGTTGACGGAATAATCGCATCGGATATCGGCACTATCGGACTTGTCAAGAAATATTGCCCCAAGCAGGAGCTTCACGTTTCGGTGCAGTCGGGTATCGTCAATTACGAGACCGCACGTGCGTTTCACGATATGGGCGCTAAGCGTATTGTTGTAGCCCGTGAACTGTCGCTTGAGGAAATTGCCGAGATACGTGCCAAGACCCCTAAGGAATTGGATATCGAGGCCTTTGCCCACGGTGCAATGTGTGTGTCGTTTTCGGCAAGGTGCCTGCTTTCGTCCTATATGACGGGCAGGGATGCCAACCGTGGCGATTGCGCTCAACCCTGCCGTTGGAGCTATTCTCTTGTCGAGCAGACCCGTCCCGGTCAGTATTTCGATATAACCGAGACCGATAAGGGTACCTATATCTTAAACGCCAACGACCTTTGCATGGCCGAGCATATCAAGGCAATGTGCGAAGCAGGTGTTTACAGCTTCAAGATCGAGGGCAGAGCCAAGTCGCATTACTACACAGCGGTTACCGCCAATGCTTATAGAGGCGCAATTGATAACTACATCAATAACCCTGATAACCCCACACCCCAATGGGTTATGGACGAGCTTGAAAAGATAAGCCACCGACCCTATTCAACGGGATTTTACTTTGGTGTGCCTAAAAAAGAGCAGACCTACCCAACGGCAGGCTATGTCAGAAGCTACTCGGTAGCAGGCGTGGTCAAGGGGTATGAAAACGGTATGGTCGTGCTGGAGCTGAAAAACAAATTCCTAAAAGGTCAGGAGCTTGATTGCCTGCAGCCCAAATGTGAGCCGTTTATTCTTTATGCCAACGAAATGTATGACGGTGACGGCAATGCTATATACTCTGCACCCCACCCGACCATGACGGTCAGGATCCCCTGCGACCGCCCCGTAGCCGTCGGCTCCTTGCTCAGAATGAAAACGGAATAAATAATCAACATAAGGACGGTTCTCTGTGTTGACAAAAAACATTCAATATACGTCGAAATTTTAATCTTAAAAAGGAGCGGATGGCGAAAGCCATCCGCTTTTTGCCTTCCCCAGTGGGGGAAGGTGGCATTGCGAAGCAATGACGGATGAGGTGTCCACCATCACAACGGACTAAAAATGATACAATATAGTCGGCTCATGCGGACCGTCGGGGATGCCGGTCCCTACGGTGTTTCTATAAGACATATCGTAGGGAAGGCATTTATGCCTTCCGTAAAGTCCACTTTGGGCGGGCCAACACAGTTTGCCACCACGGCAGCAACGGCAGGAGCAAGCCCCTGCCCTACAATTGTCTTTCCCAGCGGGGAGGTAGACCATCGCAGATGGTGGATGAGGTGTCCACCATCACAACACACTAAAATGATACAATATAGTCGGCTCATGCGGACCGTCGAACTCCCTCAGTCAGCTTCGCTGACAGCCACTTACCGTGGCGGTCCCCTCTGTCCTGCGGACATCTCCCCATTTTATGGGGAGTCACCCTCTAAGAGGGAGCCTGCGTCGATCCCTACATTGTGTCTGCGAGTTTTATTGTAGGGGACGGCGCCACGAAGTCCCGTTAACCCGTCCCACGGCAGGCGAACACATAGGTTCGCCCCTACAGAAGCTCCCGTAATGGCCCCCTTG
>JAZQCY010000132.1:0-2854 GCA_045546555.1 Acutalibacteraceae bacterium
CACAATGGTGGTTCAGCAGCAGTATGCCGCCGCCGCAGGTCAGCAGCTTGCCGCAATGACCCCCGAGCAGATGGTTATGGCGCTTGATGCAACCGTTGCCTCGGCCGATGAAACCAAGCTGAGCAGCTTGTTTGATCTTACCACCGACCTTAGGTATTCCAAGTCGACCTTGAAGCAGAACCTTAAAGATATGGGTTACTCAGACAAGGATGACCCTTCGACCGTCAACATCTATGCCTCGACCTTTGAAAATAAGGACACCATTGCCGACCTTATTGCAGGCTATAACGCAGGCAAGCCCGACGAGGAGCAGATAACCTACACCGACTACGTTGCATTGATGATGTCGTCGGTCAGCACCATAATCAACATTATTTCCTATGTGCTTATCGCCTTCGTTTCGATCTCGTTGGTGGTTTCGTCCATTATGATCGGAATCATCACCTATATCTCGGTGCTTGAGCGTACCAAGGAGATCGGCATTTTACGTTCGATCGGCGCATCCAAGAAGGATATTTCCCGTGTATTCAACGCTGAAACCCTTATCGTTGGCTTTGTTTCGGGCATGCTTGGAATAATCGTCACCATAATTTTGAACATCCCGATAAGCCTTATTATCGAGTCGTTCTCCGACATTGAGGGACTTGCCTCTCTGCCCGTTGGCGGAGCCGTGATACTTGTCTGTATTAGTATGGCGCTGACACTCATAGCAGGTCTTATCCCGTCAAGAGTTGCCGCCAAGAAGGACCCCGTGGTAGCCCTCAGAACCGAATAAACAAAACTCCCCGTGCCACGGCACGTATTAAGTATTTGCGCTAAAAAAAGAAGATTCGTTTTCACGAATCTTCTTTTTTGTTTATGTCGATCACTTCTTCCTCCAGGTCAAGGGAGAGAAGGTCAAAAGTATGGGGAAAATCTCAAGTCGTCCAAGCAGCATTGCAAACGACAAAGCCCATTTCGACAGATCCGAGAGTCCCGCAAAATTGCTCATAGGGCCGACCGCACCAAGTCCCGGACCGACATTGTTAAAGCAGGCCGCCGTTGCGGTGAAGGAGGTCTCGAAGCCAAACGGCTCCAGCGACAGCACCAGCATTATGGCAATAAAGATAACAACGTATACCACGATATAACCGCTGACCGAATGCAGGGTGGCTTTTTCGAGCGTTTTTCCCTCAAACCTCACCGAGCTGACCGACCTTGGATGGATCATCCGTCGAAGATCACGGTAGATTCCCTTAAACATCATCATAACTCGGGAGACCTTTAGTCCGCCCGCAGTAGAGCCTGCACAGCCTCCGATAAACATCAGCACCACAAGTATCATTTTTGAAAACTCGGGCCACAGATTGAAGTCGACTGTGGAAAAGCCCGAGGTGGTTATAATTGAGACAACCTGAAATGCCGAATAACGCACAACATCCGAAAAATTACCGTAAACGTTGGCCATTGTTGTGGCGATATTTATTGTAACGGCTATGACCGAAGCCGCAACGATACCGATATAGCACCACAGCTCGGAGGATTTTATAGCCGCCTTTATTCGCTTGATAAGGATAAGGCAATAAAGGTTGAAATTGACGCCGAAAAGCAGCATAAACACGGTTATGACCCATTGGCTGTAGGCGCTGTAGCCGCCCACGCTGTCGGCCTTTATGCCAAATCCGCCGGTGCCTGCCGTGCCGAAGGTATAAACAAGGCTTTCAAAAAGGTTCATATCCCCTGCCCACAAAAACAGCACCATAACGACCGTCATCACAATGTAAACAAGGTATAAGATTTTTGCGGTGTCACGCACTCGGGGAGCCACCTTGCCCACAATGGGACCCGGCATTTCGGCACGCATAATGTGCACGTTTCTTCCCGATTCGGACGGCAAAATGGCCATCATAAAGACCAATATTCCCATACCGCCTATCCAATGGGTAAAGCTTCGCCAAAAGAGCATACAGCGGTCCAGCACCTCAACGTTGGGCAAAATCGATGCGCCCGTTGTGGTAAAACCGCTGACCGTTTCAAAAAACGCATCGGTAAACGAATGGATGGTGCCGCTTAAATAAAACGGCAAAGCACCAAAAAGCGACATAACTATCCACGACAACGCCACTACGGCAAAGCCCTCACGGGCAAAAAGCGTTTTGTCGCTTTTTCTGAACAGGAAGGTTAATCCAAGACCCACCAAAAAAGTCACAGCGGCAGTCATCAAAAACCACCATGTCGAAGCTTCGGAATAGATAAGCCCCACAACAAACGGCAGCAGCATCAGCACCGCCTCGATAACGAGGATGCGGCCGAGCATATAAAACACAAAGCGTTTGTTCATACTGTCACCTTAAAATTCCGTCAAGGTCACGAAGTCCCTGGTCGGCGGCCACGATGACCACGCTGTCACCTGCAAGGATCATATCGTCACCAACGGGGATGACCGTCTTGCGGTCGCGGATGATGCCGGCAATGAGTATACCCTTTTTGATCTGAAGCTCTTTAAGCGGAACGCCGATGACCTTGGAGTCGGCACGGACGTTAAACTCAAGCGCCTCGGCCTTGCCGTCGGCAATTTTGTAAAGCGTTTCAACGTTACTGCCCATTGAGTTCTCCAACGCACGGGCATAGCTGACAATAACGTCACCCACCATTGACTTGGGTGAGACCACGCTGTCAAGTCCCATATTTTCGGCCATACGCACAAGCTCCTCACGGTTGACCTTGGCAATGACCTTGGGCACGTTTTGACCCGAGGCGAAGATCGACAAAAGTATGTTGGCCTCGTCGGTGTTGGTCAGGGAAACAAATGCATCAAGCGAACGCAAGCCCTCCTCAAGCAAAAGCTCCTGCTCGGCACAAGTCGGAGGCCAAG
>JAZQCY010000133.1:0-6133 GCA_045546555.1 Acutalibacteraceae bacterium
TTATCTCTCCCTCAGTCACCTGCGGTGACAGCCGCTTACTGCGGCGGTCCCCTCTGTCCTGCGGACATCTCCCCATATTATGGGGAGTGCCCTCGTCAGAGGGAGCTTCTGTAGGGGCGAACCAATGTGTTCGCCCGCCGAGCCCTCCTTGCCTAAAGGAGGGTGGCATTGCGAAGCAATGACGGGAGGATTCAGCTAATATAACCAAATTATGCTTTGGCTAAACGAAAACACTTGCATACCGACATAAAATGGTGTAAAATCTGTGGATAGGGCAGGTGAGGATATGAACTTTATTGAAACGGATGACCACAACGGTCTTATCAGCTTTTACCGTGAAAATGGGCTTGAGGTGTCAAGCGACCTTGTGCGTGATGACGGTGCGGTTTTCAGCATAAAATGTGTTGAGAACGGAAAAATCATCTCGGCGGCAACCTTGTCACGGCGGTTTGAGGTTTTTATCCTCGATTACGTTGCCGTTGACCCCCAATACCGCAAAAAAGGCTTGGGTGAAAGTGCTGTGGCCGAGATACTTTTGAAGGCCGGACAGCTTGGTGCCAAAAAGGTTTACATAACATCTAAAAATCCGATGTTTTTCAAAAAACTTGGCTTTTTAGAGGGAAGCCCCGAGGGCGTTGATATGAACGCCGACTGTGTGGGCTGTCCGCAGTTTAACAACGGCTGTACCAAGCTCCCAATGTATATCAATATTTAACGGAGATATTATGACGAGAGAGAAATTTCTGAAACTAAAAGCAGGGCTTTTGTGCCACGGTGCCGCATTGTCCGAAAATGCAAGGCAGGCCATGATGCAAGAGCGCCCCAAGCTTTTCAAAAAAGGCTTTATCGATGCCGTCAATATGAACATCGGCGGCTCGAACATCTGCGTCAGCATAGCCGAAAACTTTGCCGAAAGCTCGGAGCTTTTGCTCCAAAAGGACACCGACGGCTATTATATAATGTTTGACGATGAACGTGCCGATGTGCGTTTTTTTAGAGAGCTTCCCAAAACGGGAACTGTTGTTGACGACCTTGCCACGCTTCACGCCGACGGTTGCATCAACATCTGGCCGAGCACCAACTGCTGTTACGACACGCCCGAGCTGAAATGCAAATTCTGCTCGCTTTTGCCCGAAACGAAAAAGCCTATTGACCCCGAGGTGCTATGTGTCGGTCTTAAAAAGCTGTTGGCCGAATACAAGGGCACCCTCAATTTCAGCGGTGCCACCTACAAAAGCCCCGACATTATGGTGGAGTATTGGTGCGAGCTGTGCCGAAAGATCCGTGAGTTTTCGGATTGCCCCATTGCGGTCGAGTTTGCACCGCCAAAAAATCTTAACCTTATTGATAAGCTGAAGGAAAGCGGCGCAACGGTTGCCATTATGAATATTGAGATCGTGGGTAAAGAGCTTCGCCGTGAGATATGCCCCGGCAAGTCGGGCATACCGCTTGAGCATTACCATAAGGTGATGGGAAGGGCGGTCGAGGTGTTTGGCTATGGCAAGGTGTCGAGCGTTATGATCGGCGGCATTCAACCGTGGGAGGACATAAAGGAAGAATGTGAGACCCTTTGCAAAATGGGTGTTTTCCCAACCATTATGCCGTTCAGACCGCTTGACGATTGCACCTATTCCTTCAACAAGGCTTGTGATGTTGACGAGCTTATTGAAGTGTCGGAGTATTTGGGTGAACTGTTGCGCAAATACAAATTAGCACCGCAATGTCAGCCCGGCTGTACCGCCTGCGGCGGCTGCTCGATAGAGAATGATTGTTATATAAAGTAAAACAAACAACGGCGAACGCAGTTCGCCCCTACAAAGATGATAGATTTTCAAAAATATAGGATGGGAGCAAGCCCCCACCGAGGGCGATTCGTGAATCACCCCTACGGTTTGCCTTCCCCGGCGGGGAAGGTGGCATTGCGAAGCAATGACGGATGAGGAGAACACCGTCACAAAAGACTTTAAACGATACAATATAGCAGGCTTACAACGGGCGAACAGGAAAGCCCCTACGACAGATTAACCCTTTCTTTTTACCGTAGGGGCGTTCTGTGAACGCCCGCAGAACCTTCCTCATCAGAGGAAGGTGTCACAGCAGGTGACGGAAGGAGAGATTAGTCAGTTTACATCGGGCTTCGAAGGCGTCAGCTCCTACATTATGTCTTTGATTGTAGGGAATGGATTTATCCATTCCGTAAAATAAAAACGAAATTTTCCGGAAATATTGACTTTTTTATATTATGGTGTTAAAATCTAATGTAATAATTTTGATTTGCGACGGCAAGGGGAGAAGCTCTACCGCCGTGTACCGTAGGAGGTTAAATTTATGGCAAAGAAAGATATCAACTGGGGCGAGCTTGGTTTCGGCTATGTTAAGACCGATTACCGTTTTGTCGCCAACTTTAAGGATGGCAAGTGGGATGACGGCCAGCTTATCACCGACGAAAACGTCGTTATCAACGAGTGCGCAGGCGTTCTGCAATATGCACAGACCTGCTTTGAGGGTCTCAAGGCCTACACCACCGAGGACGGCAAGATCGTTTGCTTCCGTCCCGACCTTAACGCACAGCGTATGGCCGATTCCTGCGAGCGCTTGAAGATGCCTGTTTTCCCCGTAGAAAAGTTTGTTGAGGCTGTTGAAAAGGTCGTTGCCGCCAACGCCGATTTCGTTCCGCCCTACGGCTCGGGCGCAACCCTTTATTTGCGTCCTTATATGTTCGGAAGCAATGCCGTTATCGGTGTTAAGCCTGCTACCGAGTATCAGTTCAGAATTTTCGCAACACCCGTTGGCCCTTACTTCAAGGGCGGTGTTAAGCCTTTGACCCTGCGTATTAGTGACCTCGACCGTGCCGCACCTATGGGTACCGGCCACATCAAGGCAGGTCTTAACTACGCAATGAGCCTTTACAACATCGTTGATGCTCACGACAACGGCTTTGACGAGAATATGTATGTTGACTCTGCGACCCGTACCTACATTGAGGAGACCGGCGGTGCCAACATCATCTTCATCACCAAGGACGGCAAGGTCGTAACTCCCAAGTCCAACACCATTCTGCCCTCCATCACCCGCCGTTCGCTCATGATCGTTGCCAAGGACTACCTTGGTCTTGAGGTTGAGGAGCGTCCTGTCAAGGTTTCCGAGCTTGAGAATTTTGCCGAGTGCGGACTTTGCGGTACCGCCGCAGTTATCTCGCCCGTTGGCAAGGTGGTTGACCACGGTAAGGAGATAGCTTTCCCTGCAGGTATGACCGAGATGGGCCCCGTTACCAAAAAGCTGTATGACACTCTGACCGGTATCCAGATGGGCAGACTTCCTGCTCCCGAGGGTTGGATCAAGACCATCGGCTAAAGCACAGCTCAATAAAATAAAACTAAAGGACAACACTCCTTATTGGGGCGTTGTCCTTATCTTTTAGAAAAAATTTCTAAAAAATTGAAAATTGGGTATTGACATTGTTGACAGATAGTTGTATAATCCTATAATGCCTAATCATGGGGTTCTATGCACCTATTTTTTGGTCGTTGTAGAAAATAGCGCACAAAACCCACGTGAATTTATGCGGTTTGACAGTAAATTTACGCGTTCTGTCAATACCCGTGCTCAAATCAGATAAGGAGTGATCAAAGCCTATGGCTCAAACGGTGAATGTTAAACCCGTTAAACTCGGAAAGAACGAAAGAATGACGTTCTCGAAGATCAGTGAAGTTATCGATATGCCTAACCTCATTGAGATTCAGAAGGATTCTTATCAGTGGTTTCTCGATCAAGGCCTTAAGGAAGTATTCGAAGATATGTCTTCGATCGCCGATTACACCGGCAATCTTGTGCTTGATTTCATAGACTACCGTCTTGATGACAAGCCCAAGTATACCGTTGCAGAGTGTAAGGAAAGAGATGCGACCTATGCCGCACCTCTGAGAGTTCTTGCACGCTTGCAGAATATGGAAACCGGTGAAATCAAGGAGAACGAAGTGTTTATGGGCGATTTCCCGCTCATGACCGAATCGGGTACCTTTGTTATCAACGGCGCAGAGCGTGTCGTTGTATCCCAGTTGGTACGTTCTCCCGGCGTATATTTTGACTGTGTTATAGATAAGTCGGGTCGCAAGCTTTTCTCCTCGACCGTTATCCCTAACCGTGGTGCTTGGCTTGAGTATGAAACTGCTCAGGACGGTGCACTCTATGTCCGTATCCACAAAAACCGCAAGCTGCCCCTCTCAACCTTTATCCGTGCGCTCGGCGTACAGACCAATTTTGAGATATCGGAGCTTGTCGGTGAGGACGAGCGTATGACCGTCACCTTCGAGAAGGACACCACTACCGATACCGATTCCGCCCTTATTGAAGTATATAAGAAGCTGCGTCCCGGTGAGCCTGCTACCGTTGAAGGTGCACAGACTCATTTAGAGCAGTTGTTCTTTGATGACCGCCGTTACGACCTGTCCCGTGTAGGCCGCTTCAAGTATAACAAGAAGCTGGCTATTGCCGCACGTATTATGGGCAAGGTTCTGTCCCGTCCCGTTATCGATCCCATGACCGGAGAGGTTATGGCCGAAGCAGGCGTGACCGTTACCAAGGAGCTCGCACGTGAGATGCAGAAGAAGGGCGTAAGTGAGGTATTCCTCGACATTCTCGAAAACGAGGGCGAGCGCTCTGAGGTTAAGGTTATCTCCAACGGCGTTGTCGATATCAAGGATTTTGTCGACTTCGACGTTACCGACCTTGGCATTAAAGAAAACGTTGTGTTCAGCGTTTTGAAGGATATCCTCGAGAATAACGAGGGTGAGGACGCTATCCGTGACGCCATTTTGGACAATATGGATGCACTTTGCCCCAAGCATATCACTCTCGACGATATTTTCGCATCGATCAACTATTTCCTTGGCCTGCCCCACGGCATCGGCACCACCGATGATATCGACCATCTCGGTAACCGCCGTATCCGTTGCGTAGGTGAGCTGTTGCAGAATCAGTTCCGCATCGGCTTCTCCAGAATGGAAAGAGTTATCCGTGAAAAGATGACACTGCAGGCTCAGGATATGGATGTTATCACTCCCCAGAGCCTTATCAATATCAGACCCGTTGTTGCCGCTATTAAGGAGTTCTTCGGTTCTTCACCTCTGTCCCAGTTCATGGATCAGACCAACCCGCTTTCCGAGCTGACCCACAAGCGCCGCCTTTCGGCTCTCGGTCCCGGCGGTCTGTCCCGTGACCGTGCAGGATTCGAGGTTCGAGACGTTCACTACAGCCACTATGGCCGTATGTGCCCGATCGAGACCCCTGAAGGCCCCAACATTGGACTTATCTCCTATCTTGCAACCTTTGCAAAGATCAACGAGTACGGATTCATTGAGGCTCCCTTCCGTAAGGTCGATAAGGCTACCGGACGAGTTCTTGATGAGGTCGTTTATATGACCGCCGACGAAGAGGACGAGTTTATCGTTGCTCAGGCAAATGAGCCTTTGGATGCCGAAGGTCATTTCGCAAACGAGCGTGTCAACGGCCGTTTCCGTGATCAGTTTGTTGAGTGCAAGGGCTCCGAGATCGACTTTATGGACGTTTCGCCTAAGATGGTCGTTTCGGTTGCAACCGCTATGATCCCGTTCCTTGAGAACGATGATACCAACCGAGCTCTGATGGGATCCAACATGCAGAAGCAGGCTGTTCCGCTTCTCAAAACCGAGAACCCGTTTGTCGGTACCGGTATGGAGTATAAGGCTGCTGTTGACTCGGGCGTTGTTGTTCTTGCAAAGAGAGCAGGTACCGTTGTTGCCGCTTCGGCCGACATGATCAAGGTCAAGGCCGAAAACGGTGAGATCGACGAGTACGAGCTTATCAAGTTCCTGCGTTCCAACCACGGCACCTGTATCAATCAGAAGCCTATCGTCAACGTAGGTCAGACCGTAGTAAAGGGTGAGGTCATCGCTGACGGCCCCGCAACCTCTACCGGTGAAGTTTCCCTTGGTAAGAACGCCCTTATCGGCTTTATGACCTGGGAAGGCTACAACTACGAGGACGCTGTTCTTATTAACCAGAAGTTAGTCCGTGAGGATATGTATACCTCTATTCATATAGAGGAGTATGACATCGAAGCCCGAGACACCAAGCTTGGACCTGAGGAGATCAC
>JAZQCY010000134.1:0-10892 GCA_045546555.1 Acutalibacteraceae bacterium
CGAAGAGAGAGAGCGTGGTATCACCATCAACACCGCTCACGTTGAGTACGAGACTGACAACCGTCACTACGCTCACGTTGACTGCCCCGGACATGCTGACTATGTTAAGAACATGATCACCGGTGCTGCTCAGATGGACGGTGCTATCCTTGTTATCGCTTCTACCGACGGTCCTATGGCTCAGACCAAGGAGCACCTTCTCCTTGCTCGTCAGGTTGGCGTTCCCTACATCGTTGTTTTCATGAACAAGGTTGACCAGGTTGACGACCCCGAGCTTCTCGATCTCGTTGAGATGGAGATCCGTGAGACCCTCGACAAGTACGAGTTCCCCGGCGACGATACTCCTATCGTAAAGGGTTCTGCTCTTAAGGCTCTTGAGGCTGGTAACGATCCTTCCGAGGAAGCTTATGCACCTATCGCAGAGCTTATGGATGCTGTTGACAGCTACATTCCTACTCCCGAGCGTAAGGCTGACCTCCCCTTCATTATGCCTATCGAAGACGTTATGACCATTTCCGGCCGTGGTACCGTTGTTACCGGCCGTGTTGAGCGTGGTCAGTTGAACGCAGGTGACGAAGTTGAGATCATCGGTCTCACCGAGGAGCGCAAGAAGACTGTTGTTACCTCTATGGAAATGTTCCGTAAGACTCTTGATTACTGTGAGGCCGGCGATAACGTTGGCGCACTTCTCCGTGGCGTAGGCCGTGAAGAGGTTGAGCGTGGTCAGGTTCTCTGCAAGCCCGGCTCCATCAACCCCCACACCAAGTTCCATGGTCAGGTTTACGTTCTTAAGAAGGAAGAGGGCGGCCGTCATACTCCCTTCATGAACAACTATCGTCCCCAGTTCTACTTCAGAACTACCGACGTTACCGGTATCATCACTCTTCCCGCTGGTGTTGAGATGTGCATGCCCGGTGATAACGTAGAGATGGACGTTGAGCTCATCACTCCTATCGCTATCGAAGAGGGTCTCCGCTTCGCTATCCGTGAGGGTGGACGTACTGTTGGTTCCGGCGTTGTTACCGCTATCAACGGCTAATTTGAAGTTAATATAACTTTAAGTTAATTCAAGCCTTTCGTTACAGTTTATGTAGCGAAAGGCTTTTCTTTTATTTATGCTTGACTTTCACGATTTATCGTGTTAAAATGTTAGTGCGTGACAACGAGCTCCGCAAATAATGAAAGGTTGGGCCTTTTTATGAACAAGCTGCACAACGAGAGTACCGATCTGCTTTTTAAAGCGATCCTTACTTTAAAGGATATTGACGAATGCTACGACTTTTTTGAGGATATCTGTACGATAAAAGAAATCCAATCCATTGCACAGCGTGTGACAGTCGCTCAGATGCTGACCGAGGGCAAGGTATATAGCGATATCGTTGCCGAAACAGGCGCTTCGACCGCTACCATCAGCCGTGTCAACCGTTCGCTTAATTACGGTAACGATGCTTACAGAACGGCTTTTAAGCGCATTGAAGAAGAATGAGCTACGAAAACTTTGCCGCAGTTTATGACCAACTGCAAGGTGATGTGGATTATATAGCCCGTGCCGAATATTTGGCCGAGCTTTTCAAAAAATATGACCGTCTGCCCACACTTTTGCTTGATGTTGCGTGCGGAACAGGCGGTTTTTCTCTGCAGTTTGCCCAAAAGGGAATAGAGGTTATCGGAGCCGATCCGTCACCCGAAATGTTGGGCATCGCACGTGAAAAGCTTGCCGCCGCAGGGTATGAGGCATTGCTTCTTTGCCAATCGGCTGAGGAGCTCGACCTTTACGGCACCGTAGACGGTGCTGTGTGCTGTCTTGACAGTCTTAATCATATTATCGATGAGGATGAGTTAAAACGCTCTATAGCCCGAATTTCGCTGTTTTTGGAGCCTCAGAGACTTTTTATCTTCGATGTCAACACCGAGTATAAGCACAAAGCGGTGCTGTCAGGTGCAACGTTTGCAACCGAGACCGAGGATGTCTTTTGTGTTTGGCAAAATTCCGAGTGCGATGAAGACGGAATCGTCGATATTTCGCTCGATTTCTTCCGTGAGACCGAGGACGGCACATATTTGCGCACGTCGGAGGACTTCTCCGAAAGGGCATACAGCCCCGAATTTATTGAAAAATGTATCACCGAGGCAGGGTTAGAAACCGTTGCAGTGTTGGGTGATATGAGCTTTGACGCTCCAAAGAAAGAAGAGGAGCGTGTCATTTACGTTACAAGAAGGGTTAAGAATGGGTAAACTGATAAGATGTATTACAAGTGAGGGTGCCGTAATGGCAACCTGCGTTGACACTACCGATATCGTGGCACAGGCCGAAAAGTATCACAAGACCTCGGCTGTAGTTACGGCGGCGTTGGGTCGATTGCTGACTGCGGCCTCTATGATGGGTAATATGCTAAAATCCTCCGACCATACGCTCACCTTACGTATAATGGGTGAGGGCAAGATCGGTAACCTTGTCGCCGCAAGCGACTTTGACGGTAATGTCAGAGGCTATGTCACCAACCCTATAGTTGAGATACCTTTGAATCCCAAGGGTAAGCTGGATGTCGGCGGTGCAGTTGGTGCAGGTACACTCTATGTTATCAAGGATCTGGGTATGAAGGATCCTTATGTCGGTCAGATCCCGCTTGCTACGGGTGAGATTGCCGAGGATATTACGTCTTATTATGCAGTAAGCGAGCAGATACCCACCATCTGCGGACTTGGTGTGTTGGTCAACCCCGATTTGACCGTAAACGTTGCGGGCGGATTTATCATACAGCTTTTGCCGGGTTATACCGATACCGACATCGACAAGCTGGAGGATTCGGTCAAGGATCTTGAGTCGGTCACCAAAATGCTGTCCGACGGTAAGACCCCTGAGGAGATTTTGCGCTTGGCTTTAAAGAATTTCGAGGTCGAGGTTCTTTATGAGCAGGAGATAGCATATAAGTGTAAATGCAGCCGTGAGCGCACGGTCGAGGCCCTGATGTGCGTCGGAACCGAGGATTTAGAGGAAATGGCCAACGATAAAAAGGACACCGAGGTGTGCTGTCATTTCTGTGATAAGAGGTATATTTTCACTCCTGAAGATATCAAAAAAATAATTTTAAAAAAAGTTGAAAAAAATTGAAAAAAAGTGTTGACAAATCTCTCCCGTTGTGTTAATATATCATTCGTCGCCGGTGGTAACTAAACAGTAACCTGCGTAGATGGGAGCATAGCTCAGCTGGGAGAGCATCTGCCTTACAAGCAGAGGGTCACAGGTTCGAGCCCTGTTGTTCCCACCATTAGGTGGCCTGGTAGTTCAGTTGGTTAGAACGCTAGCCTGTCACGCTAGAGGTCGTGGGTTCGAGCCCCATCCAGGTCGCCAACCTTACGCCTCTGTAGCTCAGTAGGTAGAGCAGGGGACTGAAAATCCCCGTGTCATTGGTTCGATTCCGATCGGAGGCACCATTCTTATGCGGATTTAGCTCATCTGGTAGAGCGCCACCTTGCCAAGGTGGAGGTAGCGAGTTCGAGCCTCGTAATCCGCTCCAACGGGACGCTTAAACGCTGTAAGCGTCCCGTCTTTTTATGAAATTGAATACGGCGCCATGGCCAAGCGGTAAGGCAAAGGTCTGCAACACCTCTATCCCCAGTTCGATTCTGGGTGGCGCCTCCAAAAATAAAAGGACTACTTCGGTAGTCCTTTTATTTTTGTGTTTGTGTCCTTGGGGACACAACATCGTTTGCGAGTTCACTCGCAACATCATTTGACCTTTAGGTCAACATCATTCCGCTTTAGCGGACACAAAACGATGTGGCTGCGCCAACGATGTGATGCTCTGCATCAATGATGTTTTGCCTTTGGCAAAAACGATGTTGCACTTCGTGCAAGCGGACTTGAAACTCCACCGCTTTTATGCTATAATACACCCAAGGTGGTGATGATATGATAAATTATGCACACAGAGGAGCAAGTGAGTATGCTCCTGAAAATACACTTTCATCTTTTTATCTGGGTTTGTTGCAAGGCGCAAATGGTATTGAAACAGATGTCCAAAAAACCAAAGACGGAGTTTTGGTGTTGTTTCACGATGATACGCTCGATAGAGTTTCTAACAAGCAAGGAAAACTTTGTGATTACACATGGAATGAACTCAAAAACATCGAAATTCATGGCAGTTGCACCACTGGATTTTATGATAGAATTATTACGCTAAGAGAGTTTTTAGAAAAGTTCTCTCAATATGATATCAATTTTGCCATTGAGCTAAAAGGCGCGGATGTTGAAGAAGAAACACTTAAAATGGTGAAGGAATTTGGAATAATGAAAAAGACCACCTTCACAAGTTTTCGTTATGAATATATAAAAAGAATAAAAGAACTTGATTCATTTGCACGTGTTGGTTGGCTAACCTCTTCTGTTGATGATGAAGCAATAAAATGCCTGTTGGAAATTGGTGGTGAGGAGATCGCACCCAAGGCGGAGTTTGTTACTGAAGAACTTATGAAAAAATGGAGAAAAGCAGGCCTTGGTGTGAGAGCATGGGGAGTTTTCAATATAGCACTGATGAAGAAAATGTGTGCGCTTGGTGTTGATGGTATGACTGTGAACTTTCCGGATAGATTACAGGAATATTTACATTCCTTATAAGTATTTTAAGTTGTGATTGATAAGAAAACCAGGTTTTTAGATCGGTTCCATTTTGAGTGGCGGTCCCAAAAAAACAAAGCACTTCTTCGGAAGTGCTTTGTTTTTTGTGTTTGTGTCCTTGGGGGCACAACATCGTTTGACCGTTTGCGGTCAACATCATTTTTTGCGAAGCAAAAACATCATTCCGCATTAGCGGACACAAAACGAGGTTGTGCTTCGCACAAGCGATGTTACGGCTGCGCCGTAAACGATGTAGGCTTACGCCCAACGATGTTGCGCTTCGTGCAAATGTATGCTATAATACCTCACGGCGGTGATCTTATGAAAAAAGTCAGACTTTTGCTTTCGGGCAAGACAAATCTTCAGTATTATTCCGATGCCTTTACTGCGGCAGGCGCCGAGCCTACGGTGAAGTATCTTCCCGAAATTGATTTGGGATACGACGGACTTGTGCTTTGCGGCGGAAGCGATATCGACCCGAAATATTACAACCAAGAAATAAACGGCTCGGTCGATATTGATAACGCCCGTGATGAGCTTGAATTTGCGCTCTTAAAGGCGTATATCGAAGCAGGCAAGCCGATAATGGGCATTTGTCGAGGCTATCAGCTTATCAACGTTTATTTCGGCGGCTCACTTTTTCAGCATATACCCGAAGTGGCCCAACACAGAAGCGGTGTCGATATGTATGCCGCACATACCGTCACGGCTGTTGAAAATAGTGTTTTGAGCAGACTGTACGGCAACACCTTTGCCGTGAACAGCGCCCACCATCAGGCGGTGGACAGGTTGGGTGAGGGACTTAGGCCGACGGCTTACTGGAACGACAAATACATTGAGGCTTACGAGCACAAAGCTCTGCCGATCTTTGGCGTGCAATGGCATCCCGAGCGAATGAGCGCAGGTCAAAAAAGACCCGATACGGTGGACGGTCTGCCCGGCTTAAAGCATTTTGTTGATATATGCAGGGAGCCAAAGAGGTGACCTTTTGTCGCAGGAGATCACAGGCTATGAAGTTGGTACAGTATGTTAAACAGCACCAAGAACCATAAGTTCTTGGTGCTGTTTTGTCAGGGTTTATTTTTGAATTTTTGGATTATCGGTGCGGTCGAGCAGGTAGTCGATGCTCACATCGTAATAATCGGCAAGCCTTATCAAAATCTCGGCGGTCAGAGAGATAACGCCGGTTTCATATTGCGAATAGGTGTTTTGTGAAACGTTCAACACTTGTGCAATATCCTTTTGTCGCAGGTCTTTGTCCTCACGAATGGCACGAAGATTGTTGTATGGCATAATAATCACCTCATAATTATTATGCTTTATCTGTAATAAAGATATTGACATTTATCTGTAATACAGATATAATATAGGAGATAAAAGTAATGTTATATGTCCACTGATCACGAAAGAAAAGGGCTATGTCGTTTGACATAGCCCTTTTCTTATTACTTAAAATTATCTTGTCCAACCTTCGCCGTTAATTTCGTGTGCTTTGGATACCGTCACAAAGGCTTTGGGGTCGCAACGGTTGATGATGCTTAAAAGCTCGGCATATTGGCGGAATGAAAAGGTGACCATCACGAGCTTTTTAGGCTCTTTTGAGTAGCCGCCCGTAACGTCCACCAACGTGGTCGTGCGTTCAAGTCGGTTGATTATTTCGTTGTTTATATCATCATAGCTTTCTGATATGATCTGTGCGGTAAGTGCCTTTTGTCCGCCGACAAACACCTTGTCGATGACCAATGCCGACACAAACACCGAAATTATGCCGAGAAGCGACAGTACAAGGTCGTTCAAGATAAACACGCCCAAGGCAATGGGGACGGTGTCGATTATAAAGATCACGACCGAGCTGCGGAGCCGTTTTATAAATTTGCAAACCGTAAATGCGATTATGTCGGTGCCGCCTGTCGAGCCGCCGCCCATAAAGGCCAATGCACAGCCGAAGCCTATCAGCACACCTCCGAAAAGCGCCGCAATTATCAGCACAAGGTCGTCGTGAGGCGAGTCTTGAAGATAAAATATCCCACCAAGCACATCGGGGTCATTAAGCTTTGAAAAGATCGTGATAAACGGGGGATAGATCACGGTGGAGATCAGCGTTTTGGCCGCAAAGCCTTTGCCGAGGACGGTAAGACCTAATAAAAACAGTGACCAGGTCATAACCGTGATGATGAGGTCGACCGTGACAAATTCGAAAGGTATCACCTTGTCGATGACAATGGCAAAGCCCGACATTCCGCCAACGATAAGGTCAAACGGTATGATGAAAACCGCCGTGCCAAAGGCTAAGATCAGCGTGCCTATAACCACCAAGGCCGTGTTTTTGACGGTGTTCAAAACATCGGATTTCTTCATACAACAGCCCTCCCAAAGCATTTATAAATGTTATTTTTTCCGTATTACATTGTATGATACGTCTGACAATTAGGTTTGTCAATAGTTTTGAGATCAAAAAACCGAAAAGTGGAGTATTACACTTGAAAAGTCTACTTTAAGGTGTTAAAATAATTCAAAATAAATACTTAATAAGGGTGATTTTAATGAAGGTCTGTATTATCCAGCCCGAGTATTCAACCGATTACTCACGTGCAGAGGAGTTGTTTTACAAGGGCTATATTGATATGCTCGATAAGTGCGACAGCTCAATGGACATTATCGTTATGCCCGAAAGCTGTGATATGCCTGCGCTTTGTAAAACTGTTGAGCAGAGAAACGAAATAGTTGAGAGATTTAACAAGATCTTTGTTGATAAGATATGTGAGACGGCCAAGCGTTGCAATGCACTTATCTTTGCCAATGCACGTTGGGATTCCGGCAAGGGATACGTGAACACCACCTATGCCGTTGACCGTGGCGGCAATATCGTCTACAAATATTTCAAGCAGCATCCCGTCCCTAAAGAGGTAGCCGCCCCCGAGCAGGATACCGACAATGCATTCGAGTTCACCGAGCCCGATGTTGTCGAGATCGAAGGCATCCGTTTTGGTTTCCTCACTTGCTACGACTTCTATTTTTACGAGATGTTTGCCAATATGGCAAGAAAAAATCTTGATGTGGTCATCGGATGCTCGCATCAGCGAAGCGACACCCACCGTGCACTTGAGATATTCAGCACGTTTTTGGCCTATAACACCAATACTTATGTTTTGCGTTCCTCGGTTTCGATGGATCAAAATTCCGACATCGGCGGCGGAAGTATGGTCGTAGCTCCCACGGGTGAGGTTCTGCTCAATATGAAGAGCCGCATCGGTATGGAGTGCGTTGATATTGACGTCACCAAAAAGTACTACAAGCCTGCAGGCTTCGGCAATCCGCCTGCCGCACATTACGAGTATATCGAGCAGGGCAGAAAGCCCTGGAAATACCGTCCCGGTGGCAGTGCGATCTGCCTTAATGACGAGGATATGCCGTACCCTCGTGTTTGTGCACACCGTGGCTTTAACTCGGTCGCTCCCGAAAACAGCCTGCCTGCATTCGGTGCGGCTGTGGCCTTGGGTGCCGAGGAAATTGAGTTTGACCTTTGGCCAACCGCCGACGGTGAGATCATTTCTCTACACGACAGTACCCTTGAAAGAGTTTCGGACGGTGTGGGTAAGGTTACCGAAAAGACCTATGAGGAGCTTCTTAACTATGATTTTGGCTCTAAAAAGGGTGAAAAGTTTAAGGGTCTCAAGATCTTGAAATTCGAGGATATACTCAAAAAATTCTCCTGCCATTGCATTATGAACATCCACATAAAGTCCATCTGCGGCAACCCCGACAACCTCAAAAAGATCATCGACCTTATTGACAAGTACGACTGCCGCAAATATGTTTACTTTATGACGGGTGATGACGAGCTGATGAAGCTGTGCTGTGAGATGGCACCCGATATCCACCGCTGTATGGGCGCAGGTGCTAAAAAGTGGGAAATTGTTGAGCGTGCTATCGAGTGCAAGTGCCAGAAGGTGCAGTTGTTTAAGCCTTACTTCAATCAGGAAATGATCGACAAGGCACACCGAAACGGCATCAAGTGCAACGTTTTCTGGTCGGATGACCCCGAGGAGACTAAAAAGTTCCTCGAAATGGGTATCGACTGTATTTTAACCAACGACTACAACCTTATTTCGCAGGTCGTGGAAAGATAAAGTAAATAAAAGAAGAACCTCCCCTTAGGGAGTTGCGGTTAGGGATAATTCGCCCAAAACAGCGACTTTTTGCGATCTAATGCGTCAAAAGCCCACGGTACACGTCAGTGTCACCGAGGGCTTTTTCCTTTTAATCATACAAAAATTCATCTGTTTTGGGTGCAGGGCAGTTTTGTAGGATGAAATTTGAATTAGATGCGAAGTTGAAAAATGCAGGAATACTGCCGTATTTCAAGGCTTTTCAACGAGCGGCGGCTCAAATTTCACCGAAAAACCGATTTCTCCCTAATCGCAACTCCCTTTTACGAGGAGCGGTGTGGCATGCTCGAGAAAACATATTTAGACTTTAAAACCTTTTTAAAGCACGATTTAAAATATAAGCGGTGGACGGTCAGGGTGCGTACCGTAAGCTCGTTAATAACGGTCGAAAGCTGTTTTTTGAACGTGTGAGGGATTCCCGTGAGGAACTGCAGATATATCCTGCATTGAGGCTGTTGGAGGAGCATTACAATGAGCAGGTCTCGGTTAATCGGCTTGCCGAAGCCTGCGCATTAAGTCAGTCACAGCTGAGAAGGCTCTTTCAAAAGGAAACGGGAACGTCACCCGTGGATTACAAAAATCATCTACGAATAAAAAAGGCCGCCGATATGCTTTTGTATTCGCAAGCGACCGTTGCCGAAATATCGCAATCGTTAGGGTTTAAAAACCCGTTTGTGTTCAGCCGTGTTTTCAAGCAGCTTAAAGGTGTTTCACCAAAAGAATACAGAAATAGAAATTAAGTCTTAACAGTTGCCGTTGTTGCACCAACGTTACATAGTTTTACGAGTATAGGCGAGTGTTAATACAAACCTTCAAAATATCTATCGTATATCACAGGGGAATTGACATTGCCCGAAAACAGTGGCATAATAATAAAAAGAGGGTATATACCATCGCTACTTGAGGAAAAAGGCATGGGAAGTGCCAACGGCGGTGAATGGCAACCGAAAAAGGAAGAGGATAAGAGGTTCTTAGGTGAACCGGGAGAAATTAAAGAAAGTCAATCTCGTAGCGGAGTACAGCAGTTGACAAAAATCGGCAAGAATGGAAAAGCGGAGGTTGAACGACACTTGTCCGACCATCACAATTCCAATAGTCATACCAATCCGCACGACCATCCGATCGATTGGTCGGGAGGTTTTCTGCGTTTGGGCAAACCTATAAACTATCCTGATGGAGCTCCCGAGTTCAAAAGTTTTAAGGAGATTGTTAATATGGAAAAAGAAAGAATAGTTGCTTTTGATGATTTGGCTTTTGAGTCGCTTGGCGATATCAAGTGGTGTTTATCGTGCGGTAGCGAGATAGAGTTCATATGGAAGAATAAATGCTACACTATAACTCACCCAGATGGAAAAATGTGCATAGGTGAAGCGTATTATTTAAAAGACGGTAAGGCGTATAATATTCTGAGTGATACTGAATATGATACAAATCAAATGGTTGAAAGCGAAGATATAGACGATATACTGAACTATAAACTGGGACAGGATCGTCTCCGTGACAATGTCACAAAAATAGGGGTGGTATATAGAAGTCTATAATTATTCGGATGTAGCATCGGAATTCTAATCGTTTTTTAGGAGTATAAATATGGAAGACAATGTGATGATATTTGACGATTCTGACTATAGCTTTACATCGATCTCCGACTTCAAGTGGTGTATGGCAAACGGCGGTGAGTTGCAGTTTGAGTGGAAAGGTAAAGAGTTTTGTGCTTTTGGTGCGCTTCGCAAAACAGAAGATTCTCATATTCAAATGTTTATAGGACCTAATTGTGTTACCGAGGAAAAGTTCCCGGGTGTATATGAGGAACTATGGTGTGATACCCCGGATGAACTGTTAGAGTATGTTATCGATGGTGAAAAACTCAGAGATATCATTACTAAAGTCAATGTGTTTGATAGGCCGTTTAACTAAAATCGTTCACTTAGGTTTTTATCGAGGCGTGGCTAGCCAAAACATTTAAACCCGAACCAGCCTAAAAGGGCGGTTTTAAGGCGTCTTTTGGCTCTTTGTCGCACATAGGCGACAGCCTAATGTGCTTCGCATCACCAAAATCCTCTCATAAAACCACACCTTTTAGGTCGCAGAATTTTGTGGTTAAA
>JAZQCY010000135.1:0-11853 GCA_045546555.1 Acutalibacteraceae bacterium
AGAGCAGCTGATTCGTAATCAGCAGGTCGTGGGTTCGAGTCCCATCTTCAGCTCCAAGGTCTCTGTCATATTGACAGAGGCTTTTTTTATAGCTTGGTGCCCGTAAGTCCTTCGGTAGATTTGATAAGAACCTCCATAGGATTCTTCAAAAATCTCTCCTCAACATCCTTTGCAGTTTCGTCGTCGGGAACAAGCAGCTTGACCGAAACAAGCTCAAGCTCGTTGTCCATAACCTTACAAGTGACATATACACCGACGTCACAGCGCTCCGTTATCACCTTATTGTTGCGCTGATTGCGGCGGCGGGCAAGGATCTCATTGGCAATATCAAGCGCACGTTCACGGACGGTGAAGGGGACACTTGTACCAAGGGCTTTGGCAATTTCTGAGCAATCGCCCGTTGCAATGTAGTACTTTACACCGTTTTCCTCCTCAACCGCACCAACGTTTCCGTTTTCCTCAAGATCGGCAATGGCGTAGGAAACCTCAAAATAATTGGCGATTCCGTCAAAATGCAGGCGTTCTTTAACCCTTTCCAAGGAAATGGGCTCCTTAATATTATCAAGAATATAGCATATAAGGACACGTATCTCGGTACGTGAATGAAGTCCGCCGGGGTTAACTCCGGCTGTTAAAGCGTCAGAAAACATACTTTTGACCTCCTTTTGTGAATATTATACACTATTTTTATAGAAATTCAAGTGTTTTGAGTTGAAATATTGCATTTTATATAGTATAATTTTTTCGAGGTGATTGATTTGCGTAAAAACAGATTGATTGAAGAAATGAACAAGGTTATCGAAAAGAATAATAGCCTTTATTCCAAGTGTCAGGAGCTGCAAGCTCTGCTTGATGAGAAAAATATTCAGGTTGCCGAGCTTACGGCATCTATTGCCGAGGTTAATGCGGTAAACGACCTTTTGAAGGCCGAGCTTCAGCTTAAATCTGCTGCTTTGGATGAAATGAGCACTGTTACTGCGACCGTTACATATAAAACAGTGGATACCGCCGATACTGTTGCTGACAGTGTCGCTGAGGATAGGGAAGCAGTATTACCTGAAACACAACAGAAGGATACTCTGCCTATATTAGAGCCGGTGATGGCTTCAACTGCATTGATAGCCGAGGAAAAGATCAATGCCGCATCCAAAGCAATCGGCCGTGTCGTTTTGCAGTGCGCCGAGCTTTGTAATTCCTTTGCGTCTATCGGCAACGTTAATTCTAAGGACCTTATCAATCTTGCACTTGGACGTACTGAGGTATTTAAGTCAGAGGTGCTTCAGCTTGCTACCGAGGGAAACAGTGCCGAGGATATTGCTGCAGAGCTTGAAGATAAGGAAAAATCCGTTTTAGAGTATTTTGAACTGTTAAAAAGTCAGATTTGATAAAAGAATGATAAAAATTTAACAAAGTATCTCCAAAAATATAAAAAATATTCAAAAATTTAGTTCAATTTTTAACAAACCACTTGACAAAGTTCGAGCATATTATATAATAAAGGTACTGTTCTTTTATTAGAACCCAAAAAGATTTGGAGGAAAAATCATGTATAACATTAAAACCTACAACAAAATTTCCGCTATTGGACTTGATGAGTTCGATAAGACTGCTTATACCTGCGGTGACGAGGTTGCCGATCCCGTCGGAGCTATTGTTCGTTCTACCGCTCTGCACGATGTAGAGTTTGACAAATCTCTTCTTGCAATCGCACGTGCCGGTGCAGGTACAAACAACATTCCCGTTGAGCGTTGCGCTGAAGAGGGTATCGTTGTTTTCAACACTCCCGGTGCAAATGCTAACGCTGTTAAGGAGCTTGTTATTGCCGGTCTTCTTATCTGCTCCCGTCGTGTAATTCCTGCTATCAAGTGGGCTGAAACCTTGAAGGGCAACGGTGCAGAGGTCGGCAAGATGGTCGAAAAGGGCAAGGGAGCCTTTGTAGGCCCCGAGATCAAGGGTAAGAGCATCGGTGTTATCGGTCTTGGTGCTATCGGTGTTTTGGTTGCTAATGCTGCAAATGCTTTGGGTATGAAGGTTTACGGCTACGATCCTTATCTTTCGGTCGATGCCGCATGGAACCTTACTCACAATGCTATCCACGCTATCGAGCTTAACGAGATCTACGAGAAGTGCGATTACATCACCCTTCACGTTCCGCTTACTCCCGATACCAAAGGCTTCATAAATAAGGATACAATTGCTAAGTGCAAGGACGGCGTCCGTATTCTTAACTTTGCACGTGGTGACCTGGTTAATTCCGAGGATCTGCTTGCCGCTCTTGATGATGGTAAGGTTGCAGCCTACGTTACCGACTTCCCGTCTGACGAGGTTATCGGTGCCGACGGAGTTATCGCAATTCCTCACCTTGGTGCATCTACTCCCGAATCTGAGGATAACTGTGCTAAGATGGCCGCAATCGAGCTTATTGATTACATCGAGAACGGTAACATCGTAAACTCGGTAAATATGCCCAATATCTCTATGCCCAAGTCCGGTGACGAGAGAATTTGTGTTATCCACAAGAACGTTCCTGCTGTTATCAACAAGATCACCGGTATCGTTTCTGACGGTAACATCAATATCAACAATATGCTCAACAAGTCCAAGAAGGACTTTGCTTACACTATGCTTGATCTTGAAGAAAAAGATGTTGCAAAGGTCGATGCAATTGCCAAAGCTATCGGTGATATGGATGAGGTCATCCGTGTCAGAGTGATCCGCTGATGGACGAATACAGAAGAAGACAGTCTGAAAAATTAAGGCAGGAAAGAAGAAAGAAGTCAAGGCGTAAAAGTATAATTATACTTGTCGAAACCGCTTTGATAATCGCACTTACCATTGCTTTGATAATTGTCAGCTGCTGTTATATAAATCTAAAAAATTCTACCCAAACACCCGGCAACACACTGTCGGGTGTTGAGGGAAATACATCCGGCACTTCGAGCGTTGCAGGCGGTACGGATGATCCTGCATCTTCAGGTTCTTCAACCGATTCGGTATCGTCCAACACCTCAAGCGATGCCGCCTCATCGGGTGGTAATAGCTCTGTTGATGTTCTTGATGAGTGGTATATGGTGCTGGTCAATCCCGACAACAGCGTTACAAAGGATTATATCAGCAACGTTGACCGTACGGCCATTAAGGATAAGTACACAAGCGGTGCCGAATCAAGTAAATATCTTGACAAACGTATTATAGAGCCGTTTGAACAGATGTGCAAGGCCGCCGCAAATGACGGTGTAACACTTATATCTGTTTCGGCCTACCGTTCGTATAACTATCAGCAGAACCTTTATAACCGTAGGGTTCAGAGATGTATGAACGAAGAAGGTCTTGATGAAGAGGCCGCCAAGAAAAAGGCCGCCACCATTGTTGCATTGCCCGGAACCAGCGAGCATCATTTGGGATTAGCAGTTGATATCAACTCGGTCGAGACTTCTTTTGAAAATACATCGGCTTTCCGTTGGCTGCAGAAGCATGCAGAGGAGTATGGCTTCATTATGCGCTATCCAAAGGACAAGCAGTCCATCACCAAGATAATTTATGAGCCCTGGCATTACCGCTATGTCGGTGTTGAGCATGCCAAGGCTATGAACGACCTTGATATGTGTATGGAGGAGTACGTTGACTACCTCAAATCCAAGGGTTAAAAAATAATTTTGAAATTTTAAAAATAGTTGTTGACAAATACAAACGACTATGCTATAATCTTCAGGACAACAAAGTTGGGCATCATCCGCTCACACCTCAAAGTTTCGTCTTAAGAGGTCAATAGGTTAAAACAAATTCTTTTGTTATGCTTATTGTGCGCGGATATTTTGTGTCCGCGCATTTGTTTTAGTTTCGGAGGTGTTTTACCATCAGTAAGCAGGAGCACGTGATCAACGAAGAAATCAGAGAAAAGGAAGTCCGTGTCGTCGGTAACGACGGATCACAGTTGGGCCTTATGTCTTCAAAGGAGGCATATCAGAAGGCAATGGAACAGGATCTTGATCTTGTTCTGATCGCCCCCAATGCCAAGCCGCCCGTTTGCAAAATAATGGATTACGGCAAGTTTTGCTTTGAGCAGGCCAAGCGTGAGAAGGAAGCCAAGAAAAAGCAGAAGGTCGTTGAGATCAAGGAGATCCGTATCGTCGGTCTTAATATCGACACTCACGATCTTGAGATCAAGGCCAACAATGCAAGAAAGTTCGTTAAAGGCGGCGATAAGGTAAAGGTTACCATTCGTTTCCGTGGACGTGAGCTTGGCCATCCCGAGATCGGAACAGAGCTTATGCAAAGGTTCGCTGATTTCTGTGCAGAGGATGCAGTTGTTGAAAAGCCCGCCAAGATGGAAGGCCGTAACATGTATATGTTCTTAGGTCCGAAGCCGGCAAAGTAATCGTTAATTTTTTCAAGGAGGAATAATCATGCCTAAGATGAAAACACACAGTGGTGCAAAAAAGCGTTTTAAGCTTACCAAGCTTGGAAAGGTAAAGCGCGCCCACGCATTCAAGTCTCACATTCTTAACAAGAAGACCACCAAGCGTAAGAGAAATCTTCGCGCAGCTGCAGTTGTTGACGTAACAAACGTAGCAAAGGTCAAGAAGATGCTTCCTTATAAATAAGGAAAACCGCTAACTAACTAAAAAAACGGAGGTTGCTGAAATGGCACGTATTAAGGGCGCTATTATGACGCGCAAAAGAAGAAAGAAAGTATTGAAGCTTGCCAAGGGTTACTTTGGTGCAAAGTCCAAGCTGTTTAAGACCGCCAAAGAAGCGGTTATGAAGTCCGGTAACTACGCTTACATCGGTCGTCGTCTGAAGAAGAGAGACTTCCGCCGTCTCTGGATCACCAGAATCTCTGCTGCTGCAAAGATCAACGGTATGAACTACTCTACTCTTATGAACGGTCTCAAGAAGGCCGGCATCGAGCTTAACCGTAAGATGCTCGCAGAGCTTGCAGTTGAGGATGCAGCCGCATTCGCAGCTATTGCTGAGAAGGCAAAGGCAGCTCTTAAGTAATTCGATTAAAGCTACATCAAAACGCCTGTCACTTTTGTGATGGGCGTTTATTTTGTTTTATTAGCGTATTGTATAATTATTGCATTTTTTATTTGACTTTATTATTTTGGTATGATAAATTGAGAATAGAAAAAATACTTTGGCGGTGGGTTATGAAAAAGATATTTTCACTTATTGTTTCACTGCTTATTTTAAGCATCTGTTTTCTCGGTTGCGAATCGGGTCATACAAATGAAAACGCCTCATTCAATAGCTCTGAAAACGGTGATATTATTATCAACACCGCCGATGTTTCTTATTTTGACGGAGTTGAAGCAGTCTATTCAATCGTTCGCCCTGCAGAATCAAAAAATAATGAGGCAACTGTTGCGGGTCTGCTGTTTAAACAATTTAAAGCAAAACTCGGCATTTCACTTAAAAATATTTCGGACGAAAATGACGGAACCGATAAATATGAAATACTGATAGGTGCAACCAACCGTGCCGAGTCACAGCAGGCGTTAGATCATCTGAAGTCAAAAACGGGCGGTCGATATAACGACTATATTATTTGTACGATAGGTAAAAAGATAGTAATCAACGCCTACAATGCCGAGGCCTTGAGTGATGCCGCCGATTATTTTTTGGATAATTATGTTAAATCAAAGGGTGTTGACGGCGGTATTGAATTTTGTTATGCCGTCCAAGGTGATTTTGAAATCATCACAATTAACGGTGTAAACATTTCTGAATATATTTTTGTCAAACCGCAATACAACACTTCTTATTTAACTCAGCTTGAGATGGAAAATCTTCGTGAGCATATTTATAACAAAACGGGATATATGTTAAATATCGCAAGGGAAAACGATGAACAGAGTGAGTATGAGATAATCGTCGGCAACCCCGAACGCGACGGTGTTGAGTTGATTTTGGACCACGACGCTTACAGAATCGTTGTCAGCGGTAAAAGAGTGTACTTAAACGGCGGAAGCCCTCATGCAACCGCAATGGCTGTATCGGAATTTGCAAAATCGGTCGCAGGAGATATAAAAGACTTTACCGTTAACGGCTCGTACAGTACTTCAATCGGTCAGTATGACCTTGAAACCAAGCTTCATTACGTTTGGGGAGACGAGTTTGATAATAGTGAACTCGATACTGAAAAGTGGCTTCAAAGAGATGAAAATATGCAGAATCAGGGGTTGAACGGAAAGATAAGCGTTCGTTCTTCAGACCCGAATGATGTGTTTATAAAAGACGGAAAATTTTATATCTGCGCCCGTGAGGATGAAAATTATTATTACGGTGGATTGATCAACACTCAAAATAGAATGTGTTTTAGGTTTGGATATGCAGAGGTAAGCGCTGTTGTGCCACACGGAGGAGGATTTTGGGTGGCCTTTTGGGCAACCAACGCAGGTCTTATGTCAGACCGTTCGGATCCCGGCACACCGCCGTACTACACACCAGAATATGACATTATGGAGATGTTTGGTAATTCTTCGTATTATGCCGCCAATATGCACGCAAATCCAACAGATTACGGTAAAAGCTTTGGTCTTGAGCATTACTCTCTCGATGTTCCGCAGTATGTTAACGCAAAAAAATATTTCTGTCCCGACGGCGGCTTGTTAAGTCAGGATTTTCATACCTACGGTTTATTGTGGTCCGAGGATAGGGTTGGTTTTACCTGTGACGGTATTGAGTATTTTTCTTACGATACAACCGAGAACGAATTTGATAAAGATTGCTTTAACCGTCACGTTAACCTAATTTTCAGTTTGGCTACCGGCTTTGCAAATTGTCCTGAAGGTAAGATAACCGATAATCCGAATGATTGGCAAAACACTAACAAGCTTATCGCGGATTATATAAATCTCTATCAATGCGATGACGGAAAGTCAAGCCTTATACTCGGCTCTACTGTTGAAATGTAATTAAGAACAGTGGATTTTTCAACTGTTTGCAGATAGTCGGAGGTGTTGTTATGGAAAAAATTCCGTTTCCGATTTTAAACGGAGAATATACGACGGTATACCGTCCCAAGGGCGACACATACCGTGGCGAAAACAGTGTATATTTTACCAAAAATACATACTATGAGGATTGGACCGTTAATGATTTCAGTATTCTGAACGATAACGGACAATGGCATTTGGTTGGCATCACTCATCCCACACCACCTGACTTTGTTGATGAATACAATTCAGTGAAATGCTTGCATGACGCGGAAAATATGCTGTTTCATGCTACCGCTGTCGGTGATACAATGGCCGATATCCTTCATAAAGATGCTTTTAAAGATAACGAGAAGATACTATATCCTCACGACCGACCTGATGAAATAAAGGAATGTCATGCTCCGCATATATTGACCGATTCAAAAGGCGGCTATAATATATTTTACGGGCCTCAATATATGCGTATGGCTAAAACATCGGATTTTAAAGTGTTTGAGCGTTGCAGATTGTTTAAAGAGCATCCTTCTGCGCGTGACCCGTTTGTCTTTTCGGAGAACGGTGTTTACTATATTGTATATGCGGTTGAAAACCGGGTGGATTTTAGGACTACAACCGATTTTTTAACCTTTTCACCTCCTGAGGTGTTGCAGGTCAATCCATGGTATAACGAAAGCGGAAAGTCGACGGCTTCGGAGTCACCGTTCCTGTTTAAGAGAAAAGGTTTTTATTATTTGATGTGGACGATCTGGGACAATAGGGCAGGAAGCTATGACCACAGATGCTTTGTATTCGGTGCGCGTACAATGGATGGCCTCAAATCAACTGCACCGCTTGCAATGCTACCTGCACACGCAGGCGAAATATATTCCGATTCAAGCGGTGATTACCTTTTATCTGCATTTTATCCCCAAAACGGAATCAATGTTGTGCCGATCGTTTGGGAAAATGATGTATGAGATTTTCTGTATAATGATTTTAGACGGACACGATTTCTTAAATGTGTCCGTCTGTTTTGTTATCTGATCGTGTTTAAAATGGATATTGTTTTTCCCAGAAAAGCAAATGTGTCCGATTTGTCTTTTCGGGCTTGACAATATTTGAGTAGTATTGTAAAATAATTTTAACATACTTTATATGGAGGTTTTTATGAAAAAACTTATAGCTGTTTTAATGGTTGTTTTTGTTGTGCTTGGCCTAATGGCCGGTTGTGGCGGAGACGAGTCTTCCGATACGGGAAGTGATGTTCAGGCAACAAACGGCATCATCTCCAAGGCCGATGTTGTTTATGTCAATGATGGTGAATCTGTTTATAAGATCATTCGTCCCGAGGATTCCAAGCTTGACGAAACAAACCGTGCGGGCTACATCTTTAAACAAATGAAGAACATCCTTGGTGTAACTGTAAAGAATGAAACCGACAATTCTAACGGTACCGATCAGTATGAGATACTTGTCGGTCCTACCAACCGTCCCGAGTCCAAGCAGGCCTTGGATTATCTTGCAAGTAAAACTGGCGGTAGATATGATGATTTTATTGTCTGTACTATCGGCAAAAAGATTGTAATTAACGCAACGGGTTCAGCCGCTTTGGAGGCCGCTACCAAATATTTTGTTGAAAATTACATCAAGATAGACGGTATTAAGGGCGGTATTGAGTATTGCAAGGCCACCGAGGGCAACTTTGCGAATTATACAATTAACGGTACCAATATCAGTAAATTCCGATTTGTAAGGCCTCATTTTAATCTGTCATACCTTGCACAGACCGAAATGGAAAAGCTGACTGATAACATCTATAAAAAGACAGGCTATATGCTTACTATTGAAGAGGATGCGTATACCGAAGCGGGTGATTATGAGATCATTGTCGGTAACAACAACCGTCCCGGTATCAAAGCTATTGCAAATTATGATGAATACGATATTACCATTAAAGGTAATAAGATATACCTCAACGGCGGAAGTGCTCACGCAACGGCTATGGCCGTTTCCGAGTTTGCAAAAATGCTTGAAAAGGGAAGTGTGACCGATGCTGATTCGGTCAGCGGCTCTTATGAGGCGGCAATGGCAAACTACGACCGTGCTACCACTTATTATCCTGTATATTACGATAACTTTGACGGTGATACCATAGATACCACCAAATGGCGTCTTATGAAGGGAAAAGAGTTTGGCCGTGACGGCCAGAACGGCAAATTCTCCGGTATGACAGATGATCCTAGCTTTGTTTACCAGCGTGACGGTAATTTTTGGATCTACGGTCACGAAAATGATGATGGATATTGGGGCGGAACCTTAACTAATCAGAATATCATGGCCTTCCAGTACGGTTTTGTTGAGCATAGTGTTATCTGTCCCGACGGTGACGGCTTTTGGTCGTTACTTTGGTTCTCAAGCACCGGTGACGGTACCAATCAGTTCTACAATGCAGAGATCGACCTGAACGAATGCTTCGGTAACGGTCACGCAACCCAGGCCAACTGCCATAAATGGCCTACCGGCCTTGGTACTGCTAATGGTCTTGAGCATGAATCGCTCGACGGTAAGACGTATGGAGCCGCTAAAAAGTACTACCATCCCGACGGCGGAACATGGGCCGATGAATATCATACCTTTGGTTTCCTTTGGGATGAGACCCAGATGACCTTCACTGCCGACGGTAAGATTTGGTTCTCCTATGCTATCAACACAACCGAGTATGATATTGATGCTTTTGTCAATACCTACCTTTATATGAAATTATCCTTCTCGGTTGGCCGCTTGAACAACAACCTTTTGGTAAATAATCTCACCGAAGAGGAGTGGCGGAACACCTCCAAGCTTGTTTGTGATTGGCTGTATCTCTATCAGCTCGACAACGGCAAGCAGACCCTTTTGCTTAAATAATCGAACACTTTTGGACTCTTACAGTATCGTGTAAGAGTCCTTTGTTATTTGGTACAAAACCGTTGTAACGATTTTGTTAAAACTGCTTGAAATAATTAACAAGAAATTAAACTATATTGATTATAAATGATACTATATTGACTAAAAAGAAATATTATATTGACAAAATATAATCTTTAAGATAGAATAAAATTAATATGTTTAGGAGGTAATCTCTATGAAAAAGATCATTTCTCTTTTGCTCGTTTTGGTTGTTGCTATCGGTCTTATGGCAGGCTGTGGCGGCAACGGAGATGGCAATAATACAGATGATACGGGAAGCAACAACACCACCAATAATGTCGGTGCTATTTCCAAATCGGATGTCGTTTTTGTTAAAGACGGCAGTTCGGTATATCGCATTGTTCGTCCTGCTGCAGCAGCTTTGGATGAAGGCACTTGCGCAAGCTTAATATTTAAGCAGATGAAGTCGGCTGTCGGCGTTTCTGCTAAAAACGTTACCGATGCTGAGGATGGCAATGATGTCTATGAAATCCTTATCGGTTCCACTAATCGTCCCGAATCTGCGCAGGCTCTTAATTATTTGGCTGAAAAGACCGGCGGACGATATGAGGATTATATTATCTGCACCATCGGCAAGAAGATAGTTATCAATGCAACCAACAGCAAGTCTTTGAACGAGGCTACAAACTATTTTATTGATAATTTCCTTAAAGCCGAAGGTGTTAAGGGCGGTATTGAGTATGTTCACGCCGCACAGGGTGATTTTAAAGAGATCACCGTAAACGGTGCAAGTATTGGTAAATTCCGCCTTGTAAGGCCTCACTTTAATCACTCATACCTCACTCAGACCGAAGTTGAAAAGGTCATCAATTATGTTTATGAGAATACAGGCTATATGCCCAATCTCGTGCATGATGAGTATGAAAAGACCGAAGCAGAGTATGAGATCGTTATCGGTAATGCACAGCGTGCAGGCGTTTCTGAAATGACTAATTACGATGAATATTCAATTAAGATTTCGGGTAAGCGTGTATACCTCAACGGCGGCTCACCTCATGCAACAGCCATGGCTGTTTCAGAGTTTAAAAAGCTGCTCGAAAAAGGGGCAGTTACCGATTCTGATTCTGTGAACGGTTCTTATGAGGTCGCTATTGCTAACTATGACCGTGCTACTACTTACTATCCCACATGGTATGATACCTTTGATACCGAGGGTGTTGATCTCAATAAGTGGCGTATAATGAATGACCCCGAGTTCAGCCGTGAAGGTCAGAACAATAAGTGGTCTTGTATGTCCAACGATCCTAATGTTGTTTACCAAACCGGCGGTAAGTTCTATGTGCAGGGCTTTGAGGACGAAGATACCTATTACGGCGGTACCATAGTTAACGACAAGCATATGGCTTTCCATTACGGCTATGTTGAGAAAAGCGCTCTCGTTCCCGACGGTCCCGGCTTCTGGTCGCTGCTTTGGTTCAACGGCACCGGTGACGGAACCAACGTTCTCGGTTCTCCCGAGATCGACTTGAATGAATGCTTCGGTGAGGGCAAGGTTACCCATGCCAACTGCCATGCTTGGCCTACTGCATACGGTAAATCTTTGGGATATGAACACACCTCTCTTGACGGTTCTACCTACGGTAACGACAAGAAGGTTACCTGCCCTGACGGCAAGACCTTTGCCGACGATTTCCACACCTATGGCTTTATGTGGGATGAGGATGAAATGGGCTTCTATCTCGACGGTGAGGAGTGGTTTACCTATACCACCAACACCACCGAATGGGATATCGACGTATTTGTAAACTCCTGGATGTTTATGGAACTTTCATTCTCGGTCGGACGTCTTAACAACGGTCTGCTCTGTAATGATCTTACCCAGGATGAGTGGCAGAATTCCAGCCGCTTCATCGTTGATTGGCTCTATCTCTATCAGCTTGACGACGGTATCCAGGGTCTCAAGATAAAGAAATAATTGAATCGCACAACAAAAAACACCGAGTGAAAGGGAGTTACGGTT
>JAZQCY010000136.1:0-4538 GCA_045546555.1 Acutalibacteraceae bacterium
GATAAATCCGTCAACCGTTTCAACGGTCTCGGGAATATTGTACTTGATCTTAAGAGTTTCGGGCTTTTCCATCGAAGCCTCACGGGACTCAACGGGGTTGATAACGTATTTCTTGATCTTTTCAACGTCCTCATCGGTCAAAGCGCCCTTCATCATATAGACCTTGGCGGTCTTAACATCGGGACGGTCGCCTGCATTGATAAGCTGGATGCACTGCGAAGCCGAGTCGGCACGCTGGTCAAACTGACCGGGCAGAGCCTCAACGGCAAATACAATGTATCCGTCAGTATCAATACTATCGGAGGTGATATCCAACTGCGGCTCGGAGAAAACGGTGTCAACAGCGTAGTTGAACAGCTCTTCCTCAATGTTTTCAACATCATATCGGTTGATAACACGAAGCTCCTCAAGTGCCTTGACACCGAGGAAAGCTCTGATATCCTGCTTTAACGAGGTGGCCTCGTGCTGAAGGCCCTCTCTTTTTTCAACAAAAATTCTATATACCATACGGCAAGATCCTTTCGGTATTATTTAACACAAGATTACTTAAATGCCTTTAATGCACGCTGACCGATATCACTTCTGTAACGGGCATTTTGGAACTTAACCTCTTTAACAGCATCGTAAGCATACGAAATAGCGGTTTTAAGGTCATCAGCCACAGCGGTGACACCAAGAACACGTCCGCCTGCGGTAAGCAGTTTACCGTCTGAAAGCTTGGCACCTGCAACAAAAGCCTCGGCATTGTGGGGCAAGCTTTCGGGAATGGTCAGCTCATAACCCGTTTCATACTTTTGGGGGTAACCGTCTGATGCCATAACGACACAGCATGCCGAGCCGTCAGAGAATTTGACCTCGGTATCGGCCAAGGTTCCGTCAGCGGTTGCCTGCATAACGGTAAGCAGATCGCTTTCCAAAAGCGGCAGAACGACCTGAGTCTCGGGGTCGCCGAAGCGGCAGTTATACTCAATAACCTTGGGGCCGTCGGGTGTCAGCATAAGTCCGAAGTAAAGGCAACCCTTAAAGGTTCTGCCCTCGGAGTTCATTGCGTTCATCGTGGGCAGGAAGATGGTTTCCATACAAACCTTGGCAATATCCTCGGTGTAATAAGGGTTGGGTGCAATTGTACCCATACCGCCGGTATTAAGGCCCTTATCATTATCAAGTGCACGCTTGTGATCCATTGAGGATACCATCGGCTTTACGACCTTACCGTCGGTAAAAGCAAGCACCGATACCTCGGGTCCCGTCAAAAACTCCTCGATAACAAGATTGTTACCGCTGTCACCGAAGATCTTGTCCTCCATCATGGAACGGATGGCCGCCTTGGCCTCGTCAATGCTTTCGGCAATGACAACGCCCTTACCCAAAGCCAGACCGTCGGCCTTGATAACAACGGGAATTTTTGAGGTTTCAACATACTTTAATGCCTCATCCATATCGGTAAAGGTCTCATACTCTGCGGTGGGGATGTTGTATTTTTTCATAAGGTTTTTGGAGAAAACCTTACTACCCTCAATTATAGCGGCCTTTTTATCGGGGCCAAAGCACTTGATGCCAACGGCATTAAGAGCATCAACACAGCCAAGCACCAACGGATCATCGGGTGCCACAACGGCAAAATCGATCTTTTCTTTAACAGCAAAATCAACTATTTTGTCGATCTCCTTTGCGCCGATATTTACTAACTTAGCGTCATTTGCCATACCGCCGTTACCGGGCACTGCAAATATTTCGGTTATCGTTTTGTTTTCCTTCAATTTGCGGATGATGGTGTGTTCACGACCGCCACCGCCTACAACCATAACTTTCATTTGGTTCTCCTTAAATTAAGAATTAGTGGTGGAACAAGCGCATTCCGGTGAAGGCCATTGCCATATTGTACTTATTACAGCAGGCAATAACAACATCATCACGGATAGAGCCGCCGGGTTCTGCGATATAAGAAACACCGCTCTTTTTGGCACGCTCGATGTTATCGTCAAACGGGAAGAAGGCATCCGAGCCAAGTGCAACACCGGTGATGGTGTCGAGGTATGCTCTCTGCTCCTCACGGGTGAAAACTTGGGGCTGCTCGGTGAAATATTTCTGCCAATTACCGTCGGCACAGACATCCTCCTCGTTCTGGTTGATGTAACCGTCGATAACATTGTCACGGTCGGGTCTGCCAAGGGTATCCTTGAAGGGCAGGTTCAATACCTTGTCGTGCTGACGCAAGAACCATGTATCGGCCTTGCCGCCTGCAAGTCTTGTGCAATGCACACGTGACTGCTGACCTGCTCCGACACCGATGGCCTGACCGTCAACGGCAAAGCAGACCGAGTTGGACTGGGTATATTTCAAGGTGATAAGCGAAATGATAAGGTCACGGATCGCACTTTCGGCCATATCCTTACGGTCGGTAACGATATTGGAAAGAAGCTCCTTATTGATCTTAAAGTTGTTTCTTCCCTGCTCAAAGGTGATGCCGTAGACCTGCTTATGCTCTGCCTCGGCAGGAACATAGTCGGGGTCGATCTTTACGATATTGTAGGTGCCTTTTCTCTTGGATTTCAAGATTTCAAGTGCCTCGGGCTCGTAACCCGGTGCAATAACACCGTCCGAAACCTCACGCTTGAGCATCAAAGCGGTGGTAACATCGCAAACATCGGAAAGTGCGACCCAGTCACCGAATGAGCACATACGGTCGGTACCTCTTGCTCTTGCATAAGCGCAGGCCAAGGGAGAATCATCGAGACCCTCGATATCGTCAACAAAGCAGGCCTTTTTAAGCTTATCGCTCAAAGGCAGACCGATTGCGGCCGATGTGGGGCTGACGTGCTTAAACGAGGTAACTGCAGGCATTCCCAAAGCCTCTTTAAGCTCCTTTACCAGCTGCCAGGAGTTAAAGGCATCAAGGAAGTTGATATAACCGGGGCGACCGTTAAGAATTTCGATCGGAAGCTCGCTTCCATCGTGCATATATATCTTGGAAGGCTTCTGATTGGGGTTACAACCGTATTTAAGTTCAAACTCTTTCATTTTAAAATCCCTCTCAATTACTTATTTTTATTGACGATTCTCGACTCGTAGCAACCTGTCTCGATATCAATATATCTTACAAACAAGGAAACCTTGTTATCCTCGTTGAGATTTGTCCAGATATGCTCGGTCAAAGCGTCGATATCCATATCGGGAAGCTCAAGTGTTTTGGGCTCACCCTCAAACGAAGGCAACGGATTGCCGTCACATTTATATGTATGGATGAACTTTGCCTTACCGCTCACAGGATTGGAATAAGCAAAGTTATATCTCTGGCAGGAGGAACCGTCACCGTCGGCCGATTTAAGGATAGAGAAAGCGTAGTTCATACCCTCTTTATCAAGACGGATGATACCCGAAATACGGGGAGTGAAGTTGGGAGCATCGTCCTCAAACTCACGAGTGCGCAGTGCCTGCTCGAAGGTCATCTGCTTGTCCATAAGCTCATAGATGGTGTCGGTCTGGTCGCCATTGGTTACAATGGTCTTATTGCCGAGCACTCTGACGGGTGCATAGATAATGAGGTGGGGATCGACCATCTTGCTTTCGTCAAAAGCCTGGGTGCGGATGCCCTCGCCATCCTCTACAAAGATACGGTTACGGCTGTTTTCGCTTCTGCCCATAATAAAGTAGGCGGTAACTGCCTTTTTACCGTCGGCCGATTTGCCGATGATGATGCCTCTGCCGTGATAGGCCAAGGAATTAAGCTCGTCTTTAATAGTTCTTATCTCCATTTTTATCATCCTTTCAAAATCACTCTGCAATTATTGTTACACCGTCTTTAACGGTGATCTTTCCGTCACAGAAAAGCTGAACGGCCTTGGGAAGTATCTTCCACTCGGCATTTTCCATAATGCGTTTTTGTAAAATTTCGGAGGTATCGCCGTTTTTGACCTCGACCGCCTTTTGCAGGATTATGGGGCCTGCATCACATTCGGCCGTTACAAAATGCACCGTTGCACCCGAAACCTTCACACCTTTGGCCAAAGCGGCTTCGTGAACGTGAAGTCCGTAAAAGCCTTTGCCGCAAAAGCTGGGGATGAGGGCAGGATGCACATTTATCATTTTATTCGGGAATGCATCGCAGACATTTTCGTCCAAAATGGTCATAAAGCCTGCGTAGACGACAAGGTCGGCCTTTTCTTCAAACAGAATATCACGCATTGCCTTGCTGTAGGAAGCAATATCGGAATATTCTTTTCTTATAAGGGTTCTTGTTTTGATACCGTTCTGCTTTGCTCTTTCCAAAGCATAGGCATCGGCCTTGGAGGCTATAACGCAGGTTATTTTACCCGAGCCAAGCTCTCCCCTTTTCTCGGCATCAATAAGCGCCTGAAGGTTAGTACCTCCGCCCGATACCAGAACACAAATATTCTTGGTCATCAGCAGAACACCACGCCTTCGTCACCCTTAATTATCTCACCAATAACGTAAGCATCCTCACCGTTAGCTTTAAGAATCTCTAAAGCCATATCAACCTCTGACTTAGGCACAACAATACTCATACCAACGCCCAT
>JAZQCY010000137.1:0-2106 GCA_045546555.1 Acutalibacteraceae bacterium
TCGGTCTCTTTGAGGAACTCTTCGGTCAATTCCTCAACGGTCTCAAGGGTGACACACTTGACGGTGATGTCGTCAGCCTTCAAAAAATCGGCAATGACGCTGTGGATACCGTTGGGGTAGATAGCCATTGCTTTTTCATTGTTTTTTTCGTGGATACATTCGTTGTAAATTGCTACTCTTATCATTGAAGATTCCTCCAATTTCATATTTTACAGAAATTTCTGTAATTTTACAAAAAAATTGTATCACATTATTTTGTTATGTGCTATAATATATTTGACATAAAATAATAATATTTTGTCATTTTGGGGTGATTTTCGGTGCAGGCCTTTGATGAGGGAAGAAAAAAGGTAAACAATTTGCCGTTGGCGGTGCAATGCCTACTTATGAGCGGCAATGAACCGCAGAAAAGGTGGCAACGGCTGCACTATCACGACTACATAGAGCTGCTGTATCCAGTCAAGGGCGACTATGAGGTCAACCTTAACGGCACGGTACACCAAATGCCCGAGGGTTCGGTGTTTATCGTCAACGCAGGCGAACAGCACGCCACCTTTGCAAAGTCAGGCGACCGTTCACTTTTTTGTATAAAATTTTTACCGCAGGTGCTGTATTCGTCCGAGCAGACCGTCACCGAGATGGAGCAGACCATACCCTTTGTTTTTGAAAAATTCGGTGTTCAAAGATGCTTTTTTAAGGACGAATTGACCGACACGGGAATCCCCGAGGTGTTCCGTGAGATAATCAAGGAGAATACCGAGCAACGCTTTGGTTATGAGTTGGCGATACGGTCTGGTGTGCTCAAGGTCTTTTCGTGGGTCATTCGGTTTTGGCACGAGCACGGAGCAGGGGACACGGCTGAAAAGACCAAGGGGCTTGAGCTTATCGCAAGGGTCAAGGAATACGTTGAACAAAACCTTGCCGACGTCACGCTGTCGGAGGTGGCACGTGTTTGCGGCCTGAGCTACAGCTACCTTTCACGCACCTTTAAGAGGGTGGCGCAGATGAGCTTTAGTGATTATGTAAACTTCGCAAGGGTCAATGCCTCAATGAAGCTGTTGGCCACCACCGACCGCAACATCACCGATATTGCGCTGACCTGTGGATTTTCGTCGACCAGCTATTACATCTATACCTTCAAAAAGCTGAAAAACATCTCCCCAAACGGATTCAGAAAAATGATGAAACAAACCAAAAACCGCAGGTGACCTATCACCTGCGGTTTTGTAAATCTTCATTTTTATGCTCGTCGATGTGGTTTCTTATTGCCATCATCTTGCAGTCGGTCTGGTTGATGGTCTCGGCGCAGACCTTTAATTCTTCACCGATCTCCTTTGACCAATCAATGTCCTTTTTATACTTCAGTTCGTGCTCTAAAGAGGCCCAAAAGTCCATTGCGATGGTGCGTATCTGGATCTCCACACGCATATCCATGGTCTTGTCCGAAAAGAAAACGGGTATTTCGATTATCATGTGGTAACTGCGGTAGCCGTTGTCCTTGGGATTTTTGATGTAGTCCTTGACCGTCAGGACCTTTATGTCGCTCTGTCGGGCAAGCATTTCGGCGATCTCATAAATATCGTCGATAAACGAGCATATCACACGCACGCCGGCAACATCGTTAAGGTTTTCAAGCATACTGCGCTCGCTTATCTCAAGCCCATGGCGCTGTAATTTTTCGGCAATGCTTTGGGGGCTTTTGATACGGGTCTTGATAAACGCTATGGGGTTGCGGCTGTAGCGCACCGACATATCGTTATTTAATACCTGCAGCTTGGTCTGCACCTCTAAAATTGCGCAGTTGTAGCGCATCATCATTTCCTGAAACAGTTGCAGGTGTTCAAAATATTTTTCTGCACCCTCGGGCAAAATGCCGTTGGGAACAGAAAAGGTCTTGGGTTCAAAACGGTTCATTTCTTTTTTCCTTTAAATATCAAAAATTATGCCGCTCTGACGGCGGATATCAAACATAACCTTGCTAACCGCCAAAGCCAGCTCGTTGGCCTTTTGCAGCTCATCGGCGGCGGTGGGGTCGGTGATGTAGCGGTAAAAGTCGGCTGCCTCAAAGCTCATCAAAAACGGCTTGTCGGGGTCGCTTGACAGCAT
>JAZQCY010000138.1:0-9675 GCA_045546555.1 Acutalibacteraceae bacterium
AAATTTCTTGAAATTTGATTGTTTTTCTACATCATTGCAATGGTCGTTGTCAAATTTTCTTTGAAAATTTGTTGCCAAATCGAAGATTTGGCGTGGAAATAACACTTTCAGAGTTATTTCCACGTTCAACCACCATTATAACACACATGCAATAAAAAATAAATAGTAAATACAATAATTTTGTGAGGAAAACAATTTGCTTTGTGACAATTTACCTCATTTTTGACTTTTTTGGTAAGGATAAACGAAAAATAAAAGCAGAGAACGTAAATTCTCTGCTTTAAGTTTATTTTACAAACACAAGACGGCGACTCGCCGCCCCTCTTAAAGTGACTTCAAGATGTACGCTGCCACAGGGGCACGGTTTGATGCTTTAATTGTAACACAAAGCGGTGCGGTTTTCAACTGATATGCCCTTAATTCAGTTATTTTCAAGTCCGCTTTGTGCTACACCTTAATAATAAAGCTTTCTGTGTCCCAAAAGTGGGACTTTTGTAATAAAAGTAAATAATAAAACCCGAACGCATTTCTACGATCGGGTTTTATACTCAATTACTGATCCCACTCAAACCAATCATCGGGATTGGTTGCACTGAGTACAGTTTCAGGCTTGTTGTCGGCCGCAAACTCGGTCTTGGACACCAAGGATTTGACAGTGAGTTCGGGCTTCTGATATTCTTTATTCATATTCCGTTCCTCCTATCAGTCTGCAGGGACTTCGTAGCCCTTAATATCATAAACGGTCTTGACCTCGTTATAGCTTGCTTCGCCAAGGTTATAATACTCACGAACACCCTCGGCATTTTCAATATACATTACTGCAACGAAGCGCTGGTTGTATGCGGTTCTACCGTCCTCCCTCGAAAGACCTGTGAGGATCATCTGATAATCGCAGTTGCCGTCTTTGTCGGTCTCGTAAACCACATCGGTAGCAGTACCTGCCTTATAGCAAGCCTTGGAGAGTGCCGAAACACCTGCGGTCAGCTCGCCTTCAGCGGCATACCACTCTGCACCGTAAGCCACGGCTGCCTTTGCAGGAGCAACTACAAAGCCAATCTCGGATGCGGCCGCCTTGGTTGCGGCATCAACGGTAGCCTTGAAGCGGATACCGGCAGACTGGTAGCTTCCGTCGGCCTTGGTACCTACACCGCGGATGGACGATGCGGCATTCTTGGCATTGTTGGGAGCGCTGGCAGCATCGGTAGGTACATACTCAACGACCTTGAAGTTGTCTACCAAAACGGTAAACGAGGGACCCTTGTCAGCATCGGTGCGTGCGCTGTAAGGAATGGCGAACAAAAGATATGTGTACGATGCATCAACTGCAGTCTTGGGCTCGTAGACCCAACCCATTGTCTTCCATTCGGCGGTGAAAACATCGCTTGTAAGGTTCTTCTTATCGTTGGGAACCTCGGTCTTGCTTCCGCCCATCATAATACCTGCCTTGGAAGCAAGATAAAAGCGGCTTGCGCTGATGCTGGTTGCTTCAGAGTTGTTGGAAACAAGCTTGGCATCAAAGCTGATATAATACTTCTTGCCTGCCTCTGGCTGGAAGCCGTTGAGGTTAAAGGTTGCGGTGGAGTCATATGTCACTCCTGCCGAAATTTCAATAACACTACCCTTTTCGGCATCCTCGGCAGACGAAACAACTGTGGTATCACCATCTGTGCCGTTGGGGGTAAAGGCATAAGTATCACCCTCGGTAAGGACCTTAACCGCAGAGTAGGTCGGGTTGAGATAGCTTCCCAGATAGGTTTCGGACAAGGTTCTGGAAAGATATGCATCCTTGATGGCTTTTACGTTTCCGTTTTCGGTACCGACAACGCCACCTGCTTTGACCCAGGTGATGTCGTAGCTGTAAGGAGCCAAAGCGTCGGTTATGACAACCGCACGGTCATCTGCGGCCTTGGGGTATACGGTAACGGTTACCGACTCCACGAGGAACTCACCCGTACCGCGACCGGTGAGGATAAGGCTCTTGCCCGCAAACGATGTTATAGCATCAGTATCAACGATACCGGTCAGATATTGGAAATCGTCGGTTGTGTTCTTGTGATAAGCATCGGCAAACTCCCATGTAGCGCCGCCGCCAAGTCCGTTGGAGTTTTCAAGAACTGCAAGGCCTATGGTGGTGCCGGCGGTCATAGCCTTATACTTTGCGGTGACAACATAAAGGTTGTTAGCGGTAAGGCTGACATAGTGCTTTCCGTTAACCGTGTTGTCCTCATCATAGATAAGACCGTTGTGGTTCCAGTCATAGCTGACATAGCCAAAGGGATTGTTGTTGGCAGGCATAAAGTGGAAGCCATCCCCGGCAACGTGGGTCTTCTCGGTGGTTCCGTTATAGTTACACATATTGCCGTGAGCCGCAAAGCCACTTACATCAAGCACGTCCTCGCCGGTCTTGTAGTCGTAAACATAGGTCGTTGCGACTACCTTTTCGATGGTGATGTAATCAAAGCAAACGCCGATCTTCTCACCGTTATTGACATAAGACGGTCTGATTCCGAAATAAGGTGCGGTCAGCTTATTGGCGGTCTGGGTAGTAAAGATAACGGTTTCATACTTCCACTCGCCGTAGTTAAAATCACCGTCGACAGGTGTTTCGGTCACGCTTGTCTGATTATCGTCGATCATAGTGGCGTAGGTAGAGCCACCCAAGCCGTCTCTCTTGCCGACGTTGTTATTATCGTTGCTGTACGGATCGGCCGCCGTGAACAGATCGATACCACGGCTTGCACGGCTGTTGTTACGGTAGCTGTACTTGAAAGAAATCTTGTAGGTAGTCTCAGGCTCAAACTTGAAAAGACCTGCAAGCTCTGCTTCGGATGCGGCAGGCTTGGAGCCTACTCCCGAGGGAGGATTGATCTCGCCCTCACCTGCGTTTGCGGTGTTGCTGTTGGCAAACCAGACGGTAGCACCCGAGGTCTGAACAAAATAGAAATATCCGTTTTTAATGTAGGCGTTGGTGCCTGCGTTAGAGATGGCAATACCGCCGTTGTTAGTAGTGCCCTCAAACTGCATATCGAGCACGGTCTCATACTTATCGCCTGCGGTTGCGGCATCTATCGTTGCGGCCGAGGCAGAACCGACAAGGCATACCGAAACCAAGGACATAAGAAGGCATAATACTAAAGCAATGCTTAAAAGTTTTTCGGTTTTCATAAAGTATCTCTCCTTTATTGTATTCGATGCACTTTTCATTGGAGTCAGACATCCTGACCAAATGCCGTAAAGACCGCCGCAGAAGAACAGTGCAATGATATGTGTATACCAATGGCATACTATCATTCTATTTTATATAACCACAAATTCAAATGGTTGTCAACGAATCAAAAGCAACTGCAAAAGAAAGAACATATCAATCAAACAAAAAGACATGGTTTTTGCCACAACAGCAGCAATACATCACATATAGTGACATAAAAATCGCGTTCAATTATATTTTAGAGCTTCAATAAATAACAACAAAAGACCCGGCCTTAAAGACCGGGTCCTTTGCTACTATGAATGAGGAGATCAAGAAATTATTGTGCGTAATCAGGCCACCAGGGTGCTGCAGAAGCATCGGCTTCGTTCTCGTAAATACCGTCTGCGAGATCTACTGCCACTTCGGTGTTCTGAATGAGCGATTTTAATGTCAGCTCGGGTTTTGTATACTCTTTCATTTTAAATGCCCTCCCCTATTACTGAATTCCGGCTACCTGATTGTAGCTGTAGGAAATAGCATTACTGTAAACGGTTTGACCGTTTGTAATCATATACATCACGCAGGTGATTTCGGTTCCGAGGAGGCTTGCGGTCTCGCCCTTGCGAGTAAGACCTGTGATAATCAACTGGTAATCGTAGAATTTAGTACCGTAATTATCGGTAGAAACCTCGTAAACGATCTCTTCTTCAAGATCATCTGCCTTTACCTTTGTGGAAATAGCCATCGAGCCATCAGCAGCAAGGTAATCGGCAACCGAAGCACCATTCAGGGCTGCAGTAGGAACGGCATAGAAGCCGATCTCGGTTGCAGATGCTCTGAAGTCCTCGGTAACTCTACCCTTGAAGCGGAGACCGGCCGAAACGTACGGAGTAGCATTTGCATCCTCTGCGCGGATAGAGCCCTGGTTGACGAGCTCATAAGCAGTAGCGTCACCGACATATCTTGCATAGACAGTCTCGCCGTCTACTGCAACGGTCGAAGGAGTAGTGAACTCGGGATCGGAATACCAACCAAGGAATTCCTTTTCGGTATCCTGACCGAAAACTGTGTGAGAAGTGCCTGCATAAACTGCCTTCATGCTTTCAACACCGTTATCGTTGTAATATACGGTAGCAGCATTAGCAAGGGTAACATTAACAGTTGTGATATCGTAGGTGTCAATAGTGAATTTTGCTCCGCTCGGTCCTGCAATCAAAAGCTTGAGATAAGTAGCGGCCTGTACATTGATCCTTGCGCTAATGGTTTGCCAATCATCGGTATTACCGGTCACGGTCTCAAGGTTCCAGCAGTAAGCCTGATGAGAACCCGAACCGGTCACAGGAGCCAAGGTTGTTTTGTCGTTAGCGTTGCAGGTGCCGATACCAACGGTAGCAGTACCGGTGTTGTCGCTTACCTTATAGCGGACGGTGACAATGTAGGTCGTATTGGCCGCAATATCCTGAACTGTCGAGGTGCTGTTATTACACCATACAACAGGGGTATAGTTGCTGTACCAGCCTACGCTGTTTTTGTGAGTCGGTGCCTTGTTTGTATCACTGCCGGCTACGATTACGAGATCGCCGTCAGCAGTGGTAACGCTGCTATATGCCGAGGTTGAGCCACCGTAATTATTAAAAGCACCACTGGGTCTGTTTATAAAGTTGTAACCGTTAGGATTACCTGTAGATACAGTGGTTGAATAAGCACCGGCATCGGTGCCCTCGGTTACAACAACAATGTTCTTGATATAACCGGTCAAGTTCATATAAGTGAGGAACAGGTTCTCAAGGGTTACGCCACCACCGGTGGGGACATTTGCGGTAAAGGTATATGCGGCGGTATGCCACTTGCCATCACCGACAAATGCGCCTGAAAAGCCGCTCGAAGTTACGTTGGTAACTGCTGCTCTCTGTCCCGAAGCGGTTGCACTGGCACCATAGTAAAGAGAGAAATCACCATTGTTAAATGCAGTTAAATAGTAATCAAACTTAACGGTATAGGTAGTTCCCGTTGTAAGTGTGATTGCATATTTGCTACCGGTCCATGTAAGCTTCAAATTAGGTCGGGTACCACCGGCCGAAACGTAAAAGGCCTTTCCGCCCTCAACTGCAGGGTCAGCGACGATATTGCTGTCTGCAGCACCGGTTCCGCTATGAATACCGAAGCTAACATCGGTCATATTTGCCGCCGAAACAGTAGTAGTGAAGCATACGGAAATAACCGAAGCAAGCAAGCAAAGGGTTAAAACTAAAGTAATTACCTTTTTCATAAAATAATTCCTCCATATAATAAATTTAGATAAGAAATGTTTAAAAACTTTCTTTTGTGCTGACCCCACTTTTTGAAAATTACAACATCTTACAAATAAATTGTAAGTCAGCATATTCATTCCGTCAAATCAAAAAACAACCGTTTGTTTGGAATTTTGGCCTAAAAATTATCATTTTTTTGGAATGTTGTATTTTTTTGTGAAAAATAGCAAAAAAAATACACCGCACCACGGAAAATTCCGTAATGCGGTGTCTCTTAATCAGCTTAAATCAGCCTTCGTAGTTGTAGCCAATTTCGATAGCCTTGAGGTTGATCTCAAGCATTTCGGCACGCTTGGCCGAAATAACGTGGCTTAAAGCCTCTCTCATACCGTCCATCGAAACCATCTTGGCCTCTTTTATCATCTTGCCCATCATGATCATATTGGCAAGGGTCGGGAAGCCTGCATCGTTGGCCAGCTTGGTTGCGGGGATATAGTAAGCGTCAACATCGGTGCGCTTGACCTTGCGGTCGATCAATGTAGAGTCAACGAAAATCTTACCGCCCGAAACGGTTGCATCCTCGTACTTGTCCAAGGAAGGAAGGTTCATAGCGGTGAGAACGTCGGGGGTCGAAACGATGGGCGAGCCTACGGGAGTGTCACTTATAATAACACTGCAGTTGGCGGTACCGCCACGCATTTCAGGTCCGTAGGAAGGCAACCAGCTGAGCTGCTTTCCTTCGTCAAGGCCCTTGTATGCAATACACTTACCGGTGAACAGAACACCCTGTCCGCCGAAGCCTGCTATAAGGATCTGTGTAGTAGCCATTATTTCTCCTCCTTATTTGCGCTTCTGTCTTTATAAACGCCCAAGGGATAGTAAGGGATCATCTTTTCCTCGACCCACTCGAGAGCCTTTTTGGGAGTCATACCCCAGTTGGTGGGGCAGGAAGAAACGACCTCGATAAGGCTGAAGCCCTTACCCTCGATCTGGTTCTGGAAAGCCTTTTTGATAGCCTTCTTGGCGGCGTTTACATTCTTGACGTTGTTGACGGCAACACGCTGAATAAACTCGGGACCGTCCAAAGTAGCCAGCATTTCGGATACACGGATGGGGAATCCGACGGTGTTGGTATCACGGCCGTAAGGAGAGGTCTGTGTGACCTGACCGGGCAAGGAGGTCGGAGCCATCTGACCGCCGGTCATACCGTAAATTGCGTTGTTGACGAAGATAACGGTGATATTCTCGTTACGGGTTGCGGCGTGAACGGTCTCGGCCATACCGATAGAAGCCAAATCACCGTCACCCTGATAGGTGAAGATAATGTTTTCGGGCAATGCACGCTTTAAGCCTGTTGCAACGGCAGGTGCACGGCCGTGAGCGGCCTCTACCATATCGCAAGCAAAGTAGTCATAAGCCATAACGGCACAGCCAACGGGAGCAACACCTATGGTCTTGCCCTCAATACCGAGCTCGTCAATAGCCTCGGCAACAAGGCGATGGATGATACCGTGGGTGCATCCGGGACAGTAATGAAGCGGAGCATCGGTCAAGGATTTAGGTTTCTGAAATACTACTGCCATTACTTGTTACCTCCTGCTGCTTTTTTGATGGCCTCGAGAACTTCCTCGGGGCTGGGGATCATACCGCCTGTGCGGTTGCAAAGGGTCACGGGGCGCTTGCACTCGGTTGCGAGCTGAACGTCCTCGATCATCTGACCCATGGAAAGCTCGACCGAGATAAACGCTTTGCACTTATCTGCGGCGGCCTTGAACGGCTTTTTGGGGAACGGCCAAAGGGTGATGGGACGGATCATACCGACCTTGATGCCCTCGGCTCTGGCCGCCATAATAGCGTTCTTGGAAACACGGGCGGCAATACCGAAGGCTGCAACGCAAACTTCAGCATCCTCCATCATAAACTCCTCCCAAAGGGGCTCGTTTTCTTCGATGGCCTTATATCTCTCATAACGCTCGAAGTTGGTCTGCTCCAACTGCTCGGGCTTTAAATAAAGCGAATTGATAATGTTGTGCTTACGCTTGCACTCGGTACCGGTTACTGCCCAAGGCTTGTTAGGCTTATACTCGGTGGGCTCGGGAAGAACGACCGGCTCCATCATCTGACCCAGAGTACCGTCGGCAAGGATCATTGCAGGAACTCTGTACTTATCGGACAGATCGAAGCACTTTGCGGTCATATCGGCCATTTCCTGAACCGAAGCAGGTGCCATAACGATGAGGTGATAGTCACCGTGTCCACCGCCACGGGTTGCCTGGAAATAATCCGACTGCGAGGGCTGGATACCGCCAAGACCGGGGCCTCCACGCTGAACGTTGACGATGAGCGCAGGAAGGTCGGAGCCTGCAAGATAAGAAATACCCTCACCTTTAAGCGAAACACCGGGGCTGGAGGACGAGGTCATAACTCTAAGACCTGTTCCTGCAACACCATAAACCATATTGATTGCGGCAATCTCACTCTCGGCCTGAAGGAATACGCCGCCGATTTTAGGCATACGCTTTGCCATATAAGCGGCGATCTCGGTCTGAGGAGTGATGGGGTAACCGAAGTAATGCATACAGCCAGCCCTGATTGCGGCCTCGGCAATAGCCTCGTTACCTTTCATAAGTACCTTTTCAGCCATTTTGTTCACCTTACCTTTCAACAGTGATGACACAGTCGGGACACATGGTTGCGCAGAATGCACAGCCGATACACTTCTCCTGATCGGTCATCTCTGCAGGAGAATGTCCTTTTTTGTTGATCTTGTCTTTTGCGATCTGCAGAATGCCCTTGGGACATGCGTCGACGCAAAGTCCGCAGCCCTTGCACAGATCGGCATCAAATGTTACTTTTGCCATAATTCTTACCCCTTTATGTCAAAATATTTGTTTTGCAATTTTAACGGTAAAACGTTGTCTATTTTCGATTTCAGTTCATCGGCAACCTTGCTTTCGGCCGTTGTAAAAATAACGGGAAGCCCCGATATTTTTGACAGCTCCTCTGCCCTATTCACCGTTGCCAGCACATCCTCTGCGGTAGTCTCGTTACCGATATTGGAGTTATTGACGATTGCGGTAAACGGCAAATGGCCTGCCGCTTCTATCTCACGCATGACCTCCAAGGCCTCTTTAGCGGTGGTGGTAAGCGGTCGGTAGAAGTTGGCGACAAAAATCATCTCATAGTCGTTTTCCTCTAAAATATACGGTGTGTAACGACCCAAGGCATAAGCTCCTCGGTCGTCACCGCCTATGTCAAGAACAGAAAACCTGCTTCTGTCCTGAACAGTTTTATACATTTCCTGCGGCAAAGCAGGAAGATCGACGTTTGAGTTGGCAAAATGGGGCGAGATAAGCTCTATCCCTGCCGCCTCAAGCACGTCGGTACTGTCCTTGGTGCGGAAATACGGATTAACGATATCCATATCGGCAATGACCACGTCCTTACCCTGCTCTTTGAGGTAAAGCGCATAGTTCACGGCGATATTGGTCTTTCCGCTACCATAGTGACCTGCAAAAAGTGTTACTCTTTTCATAATTACAGTTTGTTACGTTGGATCTTTCCGCTGACGGTCTTGGGAAGCTCATCACGGAAGACAACGATTCGAGGATATTTATAGGGAGCGGTGCGGTTCTTGACGTAGGCCTGGATCTCTTTCTTGAGCTCCTCGGTGGGTTCGGTGCCCTTGGTCAAAACAATGCTTGCCTTGACGACCTGACCTCTTACCTCATCGGGTGCGGCCGAAACGCCACACTCAAGAACATAAGGCAGCTCCATAATAACATTTTCAATTTCAAAGGGTCCGATACGGTAGCCCGACGACTTGATAACATCATCAACACGGCCGACGTACCAGAAGTATCCGTCCTCATCACGCCAAGCGGTATCACCTGTATGATAGAAGCCGTCGTGCCAGCACTCTTCGGTCTTTTCCTTGTCGTTAAAGTAGCCACGGAACAGACCGCAGGGCACCTTTTCGGAAACGTTGATACAAATTTCGCCGGTTTCACCGACTGCAACCTCTTTACCGTCGGCATCAAGCAGCTTGATGTCATAAAGCGGAACGGGCTTACCCATTGAACCGACCTTGGTGCGTGTGCCGACAAGGTTGGCCAAGGCGCAGGTGGTCTCGGTCTGGCCGAAGCCTTCCATTATCTGCAGACCCGTTGCCTTTTCGAACTGACGAAATACCTCGGGGTTCAAAGCCTCACCTGCGGAAGTCGGATCGTAGCC
>JAZQCY010000139.1:0-25639 GCA_045546555.1 Acutalibacteraceae bacterium
GCATGAAGTTCAACACTGCCATTGCCGCAATGATGACCCTGCTTAACGCAATTTATGACAACGGTTCGTTGACTCGTGATGAGCTTAAGATGCTCGTTCAGATGCTCAGCCCCTTTGCACCTCACCTTTCTGAGGAGTTGTGGGAGCAGCTTGGCGGAGAGGGACTTTGCTCCTTGAGCGCCTGGCCGCAGTATGATGAGGCCAAGACGGTCGATTCTACCGTTGAGATCGTTGTTCAGATCAACGGCAAGCTGAAGTCAAGACTGAACGTCAATGCCGATATTTCTGCCGCCGATGCCATTGCCGCCGCCAAGGCCGACGAAAAAATCGCCGCAGAGATAGCCGGTAAGGCAATTATCAAGGAAATCTACGTTCCTAAAAAGCTTGTAAATATCGTTGCTAAATAAAATGTAACAATTTGTTGCAAGTTTTGTAAAATAGTGCTTGACATCTATATACACTTGGGTGTATAATAGTGAAAAATGTAATTAACCCCTGCTATCAGGCGGAGGGAGGGAATATAGTGAGCCAGGTTCGTGTAAAAGAAAATGAATCGCTTGAAAACGCACTCAGACGCTTTAAGAGACAGACCCAGAAGGATGGAGTCATCCAGGAAGTCCGTAAGAGAGAGCATTATGAGAAGCCTTCTGTAAAGCGTAAAAAGAAATCGGAAGCTGCCCGTAAGCGCAAGTTCCGCTAAATCTTAATGTGTAAAAAAGCCGATCGGAAGACAACTTCCGGTCGGTTTTTTCTACCCGAAAGGATAAGTATGTCACTTTTTAAATCTGATTCTGTATTTCGCAGAATAACGGATATTGATATATCATTTTTAAGACAAAATAATATAAAGACCTTGCTTTTGGATGTTGATAACACATTGTCCACACATCATGGAACTGTACTTGTCGACGGTCTTACCGATTGGCTGAAGCTGATGCAGGACAACGGTATCAGCCTTGTGGTTGTATCCAACTCCAAGGATTGGCGAATCAAGCCGTTTGCCGAAAAAATCGGTTTGCCGTATGTGTCATTGGCCTGTAAGCCGTTGCCAAACGGTTACCGCAAGGCCGTCAAGATGATGAACGCCGATAAAGAGACCGCCGCCATCATCGGAGATCAGATATTTACCGATGTTTTGGGTGCAAATCTTTACGGTATAAGGTCGTTGCTCGTCCGTCCGGTAAAATTAGAGGATGGCTGGAGCTTCAAGGTCAGACGTTATTTTGAAAAGAAGCTATTGAAAGATAAATTTTAAGAGGTGTTAGGATGTCTGCAAAATTCGGACCGGCAGGATGTGCCGAGTCGTTTTATGCCCGTGGGTTTAAGCACAGTCTTCAGGTGCCGCAGTATATCAGCGAATTTGGTCTCGATGTATTTGAATACCAATGCGGTAGGGGTGTCAATGTCGGTGAAGAAAAGGCACGTCAGTTCGGTGCTCTTTGCGCCGAAAAAAATATCGGCGTTTCGCTTCACGCACCGTATTATATCTCGATGTCAAGCGTTGAGGAGGAAAAGCGCCTCAATTCGGTCAATTATATTCTGCAAAGTGCAAGAGCCGTTGATTTTATGGGCGGCAACCGCATTGTTGTGCACACAGGCTCCTGCGGTAAGCTTGACAGGGCAGAGGCTCTACGTCTTGCCAAGGATACGATGACGTTATCCTTGAAAGCACTCGATGAGCAAGGCTTGGGACACATTCACATTTGTCCCGAAACTATGGGTAAGATAAATCAGCTTGGTACTTTGGAGGAGGTCATTGCTCTTTGCGAGCTTGACGAAAGACTGATTCCGTGTATCGACTTCGGTCACTTGAACGCAAGAACGCTTGGCGAGGTCAACTCAAAAGAAGCCTTTAAGCAGATAATTGATGAGATAGGCAACCGCTTGGGTGAATATCGTAAAAAGCATTTTCATTCGCATTTTTCTAAGATCGAATACACCAAGGGCGGCGAGAAAAAGCATCTCACATTTGAGGACTCTGTCTTTGGCCCCGATCCCACACCTTTAATGGAGCTTTTGTGCGAGTTTGACCTTGAGCCTACGATAATATGTGAGTCCGACGGCACACAGTCGGAGGATGCACTTACAATGAAAAACCTTTATTTAGAAAGGAAGTCCTTATAATGGCAAACAAAAAAATTTTGGTATTGAACGGTCCCAACCTCAATATGCTGTCGATCCGTGAACCCGGTATCTACGGCAATCAGACCCTCAGTGAGATCAACGCCAACATCGAAACCTATGCAAAAGGCTTTGATATAAGCTGTGATTTCTATCAGTCAAATTCAGAGGGTGAGATCATTGACAAGATCCACTCGGTTCGTGAAAATTATGACGGATGCATCCTTAACGCAGGAGCGTACACCCACTACAGCTACGCTATTTTTGATGCTATCAAGGCGGTAAATAAGCCATTTATCGAGGTGCATCTTTCCAACATCCACGCCCGTGAGGAGTTTCGCCATACATCGGTCATTGCACCTGCCTGTGTCGGAAGCATTGCAGGCTTTGGTAAAAACAGCTACTTTTTGGCCGTTAATGCAATGAAGGAAATCTTGAAATGAAAAGAATAGCCGATTGGTTGCCCGAAAACACGGCAGCGCTCATTTTTACCGAGGTCAACCGTCAGTATCTGTCGGGCTTTAGCTCATCCTTGGGTTTCCTTTTGATATCAAAGGACGACTGTTGTCTGTTTGTGGACGGAAGATATATTCTTGCCGCAAAGCAGAGCGTTGATAACTGCAGGGTAGAGCTGTTCAAAAAGGCGAGTGACAGCATAAACGGGTTTATCAAGCAAAACGGCATAAAAACCGTTTTCTGCGAGGATACGATTTCGGTTGCGCAGTTGGGCAGTTTCAGAAAAATGCTTGCCCCTACCGATGTCATTGCCGAGTGCGGACTTCGTGAGTATATCGAAAAGCTTCGCACCACAAAAACCGATTTTGAGGTCGAATGTATCGTTAAAGCACAACGTATTGCCGAAAAAGCCTTTCTTGATGTGCTGAACTTCATCAAAGCCGGTGTTACCGAGCGTGATATTGCGGCGGAATTGGAGTACCGTATGAAAAAATACGGCTCCGAAAAGCCGTCGTTTGATACGATTGCCGTTGCAGGACTGAAAAGTGCAATGCCGCACGGTGAACCCGATGACAGCATTGTGCAAAACGGTGATTTTATCACTATGGACTTCGGTGCAACATATAACGGATATCACAGCGATATGACACGCACCGTTGCGGTCGGCTTTGCGACCGACAAAATGCAGCTTGTGTATGATACCGTTTTGAGGGCACAGCTTGCCGCCGAGAAATCAGTGAAGGCAGGGGTTAAATGCTCCGAGGTCGATTTGGCCGCAAGAACGGTTATTGAGGCCGCTGATTTCGGCGATTATTTCACCCACAGCACAGGTCACGGCATAGGCCTTGAGATCCACGAGAGCCCTACGGTCGGTTTTTCGTCCGAAGCAGAGCTTTTAAGCGGTATGATAATTTCCGACGAACCGGGCATATATATTGAAAATGAGTTCGGTGTGAGGATAGAGGATATGCTTTTGGTGACCGATGATGGCTCAAAAAACCTGACTGTTTGCGAAAAATCTCTGATTATTCTGTAAAATATTAAAATAATACTTGAAATTAAAGCCAAAATAAGATATTATATCTATGTTAAATTAACAGTATCATAACTGTAAATATTTGGAGGTAAAAAATTATGGTAACTGCCGGTGATTTCAGAAACGGTGTAACCTTTGAAATGGATGGAAAGGTTTACCAGATCGTTGAGTTCCAGCACGTAAAGCCCGGTAAAGGCGCTGCATTCGTCAGAACCAAGATCAGAAACGTTATTGAAGGCTCTGTTGTTGAGAGAACCTTCAACCCCACCGAAAAATTCCCCACCGCTTTTGTTGAGAGAAAGGATATGGAATATTCTTACGCTGACGGTGATCTTTACTACTTTATGGATTCCGAGACCTATGAGCTCGTGCCCGTAAGCAAGAATGAGCTTGACGATAACTTCAAGTTCGTCAAGGAGAACATGGTATGTAAGGTCCTTTCCTACAAGGGTAAGGTATTCGGCGTTGAGCCCCCGACATTTGTTGAGTTGGCTGTTACCCAGACCGATCCCGGCTTTGCAGGCAACACCGCCACCAACGCAACCAAGCCCGCCACCTTGGAGACCGGTTGCGAGATCCGTGTACCTCTCTTCATTAACGAGGGCGACGTGATCCGTATCGACACCAGAACCGGTGAATACATGGAGCGTGCATAAGGTTTAACCTATTGCATTATATTTAATACCTTAAAGTAAAAGGAGAAAACTATGACTGTTTCCGAGAAAGTAGCATACATCAAGGGCCTTGCCGAGAACGCAGGCTTCTCTGATAACGATGCAAAAGATAAGGTCGTAAAGGCTATCATCGATGTTCTTGAGGATATCGCAGGAGCTCTTCATGAGATCAACGAGCAGCTTGATGCTGTTGATGAGGATCTTGCAACCTTGGAAGAGGATTTCTACGAGGACGACGAGGACTATGATGAGGATTATGACGATGACGATGACTTCTGCTATGAGGTTGAGTGTCCCGCTTGTCATGATGTTATCTACCTCGACGACGAAATGATCGACGAAGGCGGCATCAAGTGCCCCAACTGCGGTCAGGAGCTTGAGTTTGACGTCAGCTGCGATGAGTGCGGCGGATGCTCCGGCTGTGACGAGGAAGAATAATCCTAACAAATAATCGGGCATCCGTTTGGATGTCCGATTTTTTAAACTGAAGTGTATTTGGGGTGAAGCTGTGGAAAGCGTTGCAACTGCTTTGAATTATACAACCGTAAACGAATCCGATTCCGATAAGGTTTCGGTCATCGTTGTGTGTGGCGGAAGCTCGTCACGCATGGGCGGGACCGATAAAATGATGACCGAGGTCAAGGGTGTGCCTGTTTGTGTACGCTCGGTCTTGGCGTTTCAGAATTGCGAGAAGGTTAGCGGTATAATTATAGTAACCAAGGCGGAAAGTATTTTGAAAATGCAACAGCTTTGCGGCACCTTTAAGCTGACCAAGGTCACTGATATTGTAGAGGGCGGTAGCTGCCGTCAGCAATCGGTCGCCAACGGCTTGGCACAAATTCCCGATGATTCCGGTGTAGTCCTTATACACGATGGCGCAAGACCGTTTGTGACCGAGGATTGCATTGAGCGTGTTATCGATGGGGTTAAGCAGTTTTCGGCCGTTACCTGCGCAGTGCCGCTTAAGGATACCGTGAAGTCGGTCAGATCTGACGGACTTGTCACCGCAACACCCGACCGAAGCACTTTGCAGTCGGTACAGACACCGCAGGGCTTTACGACAAGCCTTTACAAAAAAGCGATTGAGGAAAATGCCGAACGACTTGACAGCTTTACCGATGATTGCTCGGTTGTTGAGTCGATCGGGTATCCCGTATACACCGTGATGGGTGACTATAAAAACATCAAAATTACAACGGCTGAAGACCTACAAATTGCTGAGGTTTTTGCAAAGGAGCTGCCATGAATATAAGAGTTGGACACGGATATGACGTTCACCGCTTGGTGACCGACCGCAAGCTTATTTTGGGTGGTGTTGAGATTCCGTTTGAATTGGGGCTTTTGGGTCATTCAGATGCGGATGTTTTACTGCATGCAGTATCGGATGCCTTGCTTGGTGCCGCTGCCTTGGGCGATATTGGCAAGCATTTTCCCGATAACGATGAGTCTTTTAAGAATATCGACAGCCGCATTCTTTTGCGAAGGGTTGTTGAGCTTTTGAACACCAACGGCTACGGCGTTTCTAATATTGACGCCACCGTTATTGCACAAAGACCCAAATTGGCAGCGTTTATTCCTCAAATGGTTGAAAATATTGCCACCGACTGCAATATAGCTGTCGATCAGGTCAATGTTAAGGCTACCACCGAGGAAAAGCTCGGCTTCACGGGTGAGGGCTTGGGTATATCGGCCCATGCGGTCTGCTTGATTTATAAGAAATAATTATTTAACAGAAAACATATAATCCTTTGGTGATGGTATGTTTTCTGTTAATTTAAAATTGACAAACAAAAGAATTGTTACGTTGCTTGCGGTGTTTGCTTTAGCCGTGACACTGCTTGTGGCCATTAGACTTCAATCCTTTTGCAAAGGGGAAGAAACAGCCGTTCAATGCAACAGTGAGGCCGATGTTAAAGCGTATCTTGAATCATTCGGATTAAGGTTGGGGGAGTGTACGATTGATCAAATCACCGTCCCGTTTGAGTTTAGTGAGGTTTATGAAAGCTATAACTCGGTTCAACTTTCTCAAGGCTTTGATCTGTCTGAACATAAAGGCAAAGCCCTAAAGAGATATACGTTTGCTGTTTTTGATCATCCCGATGGAGATGATGTGTTTGCAGAGGTGCTTTTGCTCGATAAAAAAATAGTCGGTGCGGATATTTATTCCACTGCACTCGACGGCTTTATTGCTCCGTTGAAATGAGGTGAGTATTTGGAAAGACTTGATAAGATTGTAGCATCAATGACGGGTGGTTCCCGAAAGGATGCCCGTGGTATGATACTGCGTGGCCGTGTCAGCGTTAACGGAACGGTCAGCGGAAATATAGGCTTTAAGGTTGATCCCAATACCGATGATATCTCGGTTGACGGACAAAGCCTTACTTATAAAAAGTATGTATACATAATGATAAACAAGCCCGAGGGTATTCTTTCGGCATCAAACGACAAGTCAAGAGAAACAGTAGTTGACCTTGTAAAGCCTCAATACAATAGGGAAGGGCTGTTTCCCGTCGGACGGTTGGACAAGGACACCACAGGACTTTTAATAATAACCGATGACGGTGATTTCGGTCACAAGGTCATATCTCCCAAAAGCCTTGTCGAAAAAGAGTATCTTGTCACCCTGGACAAGCCTATCACCGATGCCAATATCAAGGTGCTTGAATCCGGGGTTACACTCACAGACGGTACCGTGTGCCGACCTGCCAAGGTTAGAACCTCAGACCGACCCGACCGTATATATATGACCATAACCGAGGGTAAGTATCACGAAATAAAACGTATGCTTGGTGTTGTCGGAATTGGTGTTAATGAGCTTGAAAGGATTAGAATAGGCAAATTGTGCAAAGATGACAAGCTTTTATCGGGTCAATATCGAGAACTGACCGACGACGAGTTGGCTCTTGTGTGGAAATAACTAAAAATTTCAACAAAATAACGGTTTGTTTAGATGTTTTTTTACAATGTATTCATAACATTTGACATTTCATATAAAATATTCGCTTCAACTTTGTTAAATAAAGGTATAGATATTTGGATTTATTTCTGTTATAATCTTTCCGTAGCGTTAAACTATTTATTTTCTTAGGAGGAAAAATAATGGCAAGCCTTTCACTTCGTAACATTTGTAAGAAGTATCCCGGTGGCGTTCTCGCTGTTCAGGACTTCAACCTTGAAATCAAGGACAAAGAGTTTATCATTCTGGTCGGTCCTTCCGGCTGTGGTAAATCTACCACCCTTCGTATGGTCGCAGGACTTGAAGAAATCAGCGGTGGCGAGCTCTATATCGGTGACCGTCTTGTAAACGACGTAGCACCTAAGGACAGAGATATCGCCATGGTTTTCCAGAACTATGCTCTTTATCCTCATATGACCGTTTATGATAACATGGCATTCGGTCTTAAACTCCGTAAGACCCCCAAGGAGGAAATCATGCGCCGTGTTGAGGAAGCAGCCCGTATCCTTGATATCGAGCATCTTCTCCAGCGTAAGCCTGCAGCTCTTTCCGGTGGTCAGCGTCAGCGTGTCGCTTTGGGACGTGCTATCGTTCGTGAGCCGAAGGTCTTCCTTCTTGACGAACCGCTTTCCAACCTTGATGCTAAGCTCCGTGCACAGATGCGTACCGAGATTTCCAAGCTCCACTTGAGACTCGGAACCACCTTCATCTACGTTACCCACGACCAGACCGAGGCTATGACCATGGGTACCAGAATCGTTGTTATGAAGGACGGTATCGTACAGCAGGTTGATACTCCTCAGCATCTTTACGATATGCCTTGCAACTCCTTCGTTGCAGGATTTATCGGTTCTCCTCAGATGAACTTCCTCGATGCAAAGGTTCTTGAGGAAGACGGAACCTTCTTTGTAGAGTTCGGCTCTGAGGACACCAAGACCCGTTCGGGCGTTAAGTATAAGATCAAGCTTCCCGCAGAGAAGAACAAGAAGGATTGCTTGGTTCCTTATATCGATCAGGAGGTTATCATCGGTATCCGTCCTGAGCACGTACACGACGAGGAAGAGCTTCTTGAGAAGTTCCCCGACGGTATTGTTGAGGCTAACGTTGAAGTTACCGAGCTTATGGGCGCTGAGAAATATCTCTACACCGTTTGCGAGGGTCAGAACATCAACGGCCGTGTTGCTCCTACCTCTACTGCTCATCCCGGTGACGTTATTAAGATCACCCTTGAGCCCGGTAAGATCCACATCTTCGACAAGAAGACCGAGAAGACCATCACCAACTGATGATTTTTCAACTACCGCAGGTAAAACTGCGGTAGTTTTTTGCGCTTTTAGTTTACATAATGTATATTTTGTAATCAAATTGTAACTTTTTCTAACAATTTTGTAATTTCCTCTTGAAATACTGCTCATAATTGTGTAAAATAACAATGTGTATGGTGCACTATTATGCTAAAACACAAGGAGTGGGCATTTATGTCAAATAGACTTTTTCAGGGAATCATCCATCAGATAAAGGATGCTATCGATCGCACGGTTGGTGTTATCGACGAAAACTACACTGTTATCGCTTGTAGTGATCTCGGCAGAATAGGCGAAACTCACGAGGTGATGTTTGCAGGTGCAAACAACGGCTCTAACGATACCTTTGTCAGAGGTCAGTATACATATAAGATGTTCGGCACACCTCAAAGGGCTGAGTATATCCTTTTTGTCGAAGGTAACGACCCTCAGGCTTCTAAGTATGCGTCGATACTTTCGATATCACTTTCCAATATTAAGTTCTACTATGATGAAAAGTATGACCGAGGCAACTTTATCAAGAACGTCATACTTGAAAACATCCTTTCCAATGATATCAATTTAAAGGCACGTGAGCTGCGCTTTAACAGTGATGTTGCCCGTACCGTGTTCCTTATCAGAGTTACCTCTAATAACGACGTTTCGGTTTTCGATATCATTCAGAATCTGTTCCCCGATAAGAATAAGGACTTTATCATCAACATCAGTGAGAGTGATATTGCACTTGTTAAGGAAACCAAGCAGGGCATCGAATCGTCCGACCTTGAGAACCTTGCAGGCTCTATCGTTGATACTCTGGCAAGTGAGTTCTATTATACCCACGCCGTTGTTGGTATCGGCTCGACCGTCGAAAGCCTTAAAGAGCTTGCCCGTTCCTTTAAAGAGGCTCAGGTCGCTTTGGAGGTCGGTAAGGTGTTTGATACCGAGAAGGCTATTGTCAGCTACGATAACCTCGGCATCGCACGTCTTATCTACCACCTGCCCACAACCCTTTGTGAATCCTTCCTTCGTGAGGTATTCAAGAGAGGCTCTATCGAAAGCCTCGATCAGGAAACCCTGTTCACTATTCAGAAGTTCTTTGAGAACAATCTGAACGTTTCCGAAACCTCGAGAAAGTTGTTTGTGCACCGTAATACCCTTGTTTACAGACTGGACAAGATCAAGAAGATCACCGGTCTTGATCTTCGTGAGTTTGACCACGCCATTATTTTCAAAATTGCCCTTATGGTCAAGAAATATCTCAGAGCTAATCCCATTAAGTATTGATGAACTGATTTTTCAGAAAGAGTGATAGTTATTTCTACGGATTTTGCAGTCGGTCAGCAGCAGAAAATGCAGCAACCGTTGATTGAATTTAAGGGTGTGTCGAAGAATTATGCTAACGGAACACACGCTCTTGATGATGTTAATATAAGAATAAACAAAGGTGAGTTTGTTTTCGTTGTCGGCCCCTCGGGTGCAGGTAAAAGTACCTTTATGAAGCTTATTATGAGGGAAGAGAAGCCTAATACGGGTGATATCACTGTCAACGGCTTTAAGCTTACCAAAATGAAGAGAAAGCAGGTGCCCTATTTCCGCAGAACAATGGGCATTGTTTTCCAGGACTTCCGCCTTATCCCAAATATGAATGTTTTTGATAACGTTGCATTTGCCATGCACGTTGTCGGCGCTTCACGTCAGGAGATAAGAAAGAACGTTTCGAGGGCATTGAACCTTGTTGGCCTTGCCGAAAAGGCCCGTTGTAAGCCGGCCGAGCTTTCGGGCGGTGAGCAGCAGCGAGTAGGCTTGGCACGTGCTTTGGTCAATAAACCTAACCTTATTATCGCCGACGAGCCTACGGGTAACGTCGACCCCAATATGTCTTACGAAATTGTCGAGCTTTTGACCGAGATCAACCGCAGAGGCACCACCATTTTGATGGTCACCCACGAGCATCAGCTTGTCCGTGACTTTGGTCAGCGTGTCATTATGATCGAAAACGGCCGAATTGTTGCCGACAACGCGAACGGAGGTTTGTTATGAAACTGACGAGCGTTAGATATTTGGTGGGCAACGGCTTTAAAAACATTTGGCTTAACAAGCTTATGTCCATTGCTTCAATCGGTGTTTTGGTTGCCTGTATGTCGGTTATCGGTCTTGCCGTTGCACTTTCGATCAACGTTGACAACGCTTTGGATAAGTTAGAGCAGGACAACGTCGTTATGGTGTTTTTTGATGACCGTAATGCCGCACTTTACGGCGGCTCGGGTACCGCCAATACCGAGGGTACATATAACGAGATAACCGAGGATGATTATACCATCCACAGCTTTGACGATGCTATAAGACTTTGTGCCAAGATAGAGAAGCTTGACAATATTGCATCGGTTGAGTATTTCAGCGGTGACGATGCCTTGGTCAACACCATGAACTCGATGACCGAGGAGCAGGCCAAGTATTATCAGTCCTTGCTTGAAAGTGACGAATACGGCAACCCGATGTCCTGTGGTGCCAAGGTTTCCTTTGTAAGTCTTGAAAAGTTTGATGAAACGCTTTTGAGTATTGAAAAGCTTGAGGGTGTTGATGCGACACAGTCGACCAAGGATATTGCCGAAAAGATCACGGCTATCAAAAAGGGTATCGGCATCATCGGCTTCTGGATAGTTGCTATTTTGTTGCTCATCTCGTTGATGATCGTTTCCAACACCATTCGTGTAACCATGTATAACCGTAAGCTTGAGATCAGCATTATGAAGGCGGTCGGTGCAACCGACTCGTTTGTCCGTTTGCCGTTTATGATCGAGGGTGTAACCATCGGCCTTTTGTCGGCAGGCATCACTACAGTTATACTTTACTTTGTCTACAACGCAGTTGAGGATGCAATTAAAAATGTATTGGGTCTTGTATCGCTCATCCCGTTCTCGGAGTTCTTCTGGATAATATTCGGAATCTTCGCCGCAATCGGATGCTTTGCAGGTCTTATCTCCAGTGCATTTATGATCAATAAATATTTAAGAAAGGAAGGCAGTGAATTCCGTGCGCTTTAATTTCAAAAGAGCAGTTATTTCGGTACTTTGCCTTACAACAGTAATAAGCTCGGCTTTTATTGTCGGAAGCGTTGACTCCAACAAACCGGTCGAAGCCGCAAGCGTCAGTGAGTATCAGCAGTATATCAAGGATCTTGAAGCAGAGCAGAAGGAGATCCAGGCAGAGCTTAATAAATTAAAGGGTGATAAATCCAACAAAAAGGCTTTGCAGACCGCTTTGCAGAAGAATATTGACAACCTGCAGAGTCAGATAAATGCCTGCAACAGGCAGATATCTGATATGGATGCTACTATTGTTGAGCTTGAGAATGATATCGCTAAAAAAACTCAGGAGCTTGAGGAAACCAAGTATACCTTCCGTCAGCGTCTGCGTGCCATTTATATGAGCGGCGGTGCACAGTCGTCGGCAATCTCGGTGCTTATGAGTGCCGAAAATCTTGAGGATCTCCTGACCAAGTCGGAGCTGACCAAAAGCATCAGCGCTTATGACAGTGCTTTGATGAAAAGAATTGTCGATGACATGAAGACCATCGAGGACAATAAGGCTCAGATCAATCAGCTTAAAGTCGATCAAGAGGCTACCAAGGCCGTTTTGAAGACCAAGAAGGACGAGCTTAACAAGCAGATGAGAGAGGTCAAGGATATAATTGCTGACCTTGATGATGAAATGGATGACCTAAAGGATCAGGCCGATAAGATCGAGGATGCAATCTCCGAGTATGAGGAGGCCATCAAGAACGCACAGAACGTCGGCTCGGATCAGAAGTACGACGGTGATTTTGCCTGGCCTTGCCCGGGATATTACTATATCTCGTCACCCTACGGATACAGAAACCACCCCATAAGCGGTAAGTATAAGTTCCATAAGGGTATCGATATTGCAGGTAGCGGTATTAAGGGTAAGCCCATCGTTGCCGCAGCTGACGGTATCGTTTCCATTGCCACCTATAACACCGGCGGTTACGGCTATTACGTAATGGTCAACCACGGTACCGGTGATGACGGCAAAACGTATGTTACGCTTTATGCCCACATGACCAAGTATATCGTAAAGGTCGGTCAGTATGTCAAAAAGGGACAGACTATCGGTTATGTAGGCACCTCGGGTGCTTCCACCGGCTACCATCTCCATTTTGAGATACGTGCCAACGGCAACACCACCAATCCTATGAGCTATTATTAAGCTATTCATTGAAAGGAATACGGCGATAATATTTGAAATTTAAAAGAATCATCAGCCTGCTGTTGTGTATGGCAACGGCTGTGGGTACGGTGTACTGCTCATCGCTTGTGAGCGGTACACAAACCGTTTCTGCCGCTACTGTCAGTGAATATCAGCAGTATATAAAGGACCTTGAAGCCGAGCAAAAGGAGATCGAAAAGGAGATTGCCTCCTTACGTGCCGATGCCTCCAAGCAAAAGGAGCTGAAGGCCGCCTTGAGTCGGCGTGTCGATAATCTCAAAAGTCAGATAAACGCTAAATCAAAGCAGATATCCGACCTTGATGCCGAGATCGTTCGACTTGAGAATAATATTGAAGATAAGACCCAAGAGCTTGAGCAAACCAAGTATACCTTCCGTCAGCGCTTGCGTGCCATTTATATGAGCGGTGGTGCACAGTCCTCGACAATTTCGGTGCTTTTGAGTGCCGAAGACCTTGAGGATCTTTTGACAAAGTCGGAGCTGACCAAGAGCATCAGTGCTTACGACAGCGCCTTGATGCAAAAAATAGTCGACGATATGAAGGCTATTGAGGCTGATAAGTCTCGTGTAGGTGAATTGAGAGCAGAGCAAGAGATTTCAAAGCAGGAGCTCACAACCCAAAAGGCCGAGCTTGATAAGCAGGTTGCCGAGGTTAATTCAATAATTGCCGATATCGGTGGCGAGATCGATAAGCTTCAGGATAAGTCCGACGAGCTTGAAAAGGCTCAAAAGGAATATGAGGAGGCCATCAAGAACGCCCAGAACGTCGGTTCGGATCAGAAGTACGACGGTGATTTTGCTTGGCCTTGCCCGGGATATTACTATATCTCATCGCCCTATGGCTATAGAACACACCCCTTGACAGGAAAATGGAAGCTCCATAAGGGTGTTGACATTGCGGGCGGCGCCATTAAAGGAAAGCCTATCGTTGCCGCAGCTGACGGTGTTGTGTCGATCGCAACCTATAATACGGGCGGCTACGGCTACTATGTAATGGTAAACCACGGCACGGGCAATGACGGCAATAAGTATGTTACGCTTTATGCCCACATGACCAAGTATATCGTCAAGGTCGGTCAGTATGTCAAAAAGGGACAGACCATTGGCTACGTTGGTACATCGGGTGCATCAAAGGGTTATCACCTGCACTTTGAGATTCGTGTCAACGGAAATACCACCGATCCTATGAAATACTATTGATGAATAAGGGACTGAACATTCAGTCCCTTTTATGATAACAAGACCATTAAGGAATGTGATTTATGAAAAAGTCCGTATCGTTGCATATGACGGTCGTGATTGCCTGCTTTGCTTTTTTGGTGGCGGTCACTTTGACGACCTTGCTGTTTTGCGTGTTCGTTATCCCCAAGCGTGAAGGCAATCTTTTTAACCATAATCAGAAGATTCTTGAAATTAACAAGCTTGTCGATCAGTATTATATCGGTGAGGTTAATGAGGATTATGTGTCCGATGGACTTGGCGCAGGATATGTTTTGGGACTTCAGGATAAATATGCCGACTATATTCCTGCCGAGGATGCAGAGGAAAGCATGAACGCTCTGTACGGATATAATACCGGTATCGGAGTTCAGGTTACTGCTCACCCCGATAACAAAACCATTTATATTCTTGAGGTGCACAAGGACAGCCCTGCCGATAAAGCGGGTGTAGAGTCGGGTGACGAGATAGTCATGCTTGACGGACAAAGCGTTGCCGAAATGGGCTACAGTGAGTCCTTGGCCTACATTAAGTCCAAGCCTGCAGGGGAGAAGATCGAGGCCGTTATCGAGCGTGACGGCAAGCTCATCACCATGAGCATCGATCTTGTTCAGTTTGTTTCGCAGACCGTTTTCTATGAGATCATTGATAACAAGGGCTATATTCAGATAACACAATTCACCGATTCTACCGTCGATCAGTTTGTTGAGGCGGTCGATTATATGGAGGAGCAGAAGGTCGACGGTATAATCTTTGACCTTCGTGGCAATCCCGGCGGCACGTTGAACTCGGTCTATCACATGGTCGATTACCTTATCCCTGAGGGACTTGCCATCCGTGTTGACTACAAGGGTGAGGCTAACGATCAGACCTATCTGTCGGATGCTAATGATGTCGACCTTCCCATGGTCGTTTTGACCGATGCGAACACCGCAAGTGCATCCGAGCTTTTTGCACAGTCCTTGAAGGATTATCAAAAGGCCAAAACGGTTGGAAGCACGACCTACGGCAAGGGCGTTGTTCAAAGGACCTTTACTCTTAGTGACGGCTCGATGGTCAAGTTCACCGTTGCCAAGTATTACACCGCAAACGAAACCTGTCTTGACGGTATCGGCGTAACACCCGATATCCCGACCGAATGGTCTGAGGATGAGCTAAAATACCGTCTTGTAAACGGTATTGAGGTAGACAAGGACTTTATCGCAGCCTGCGATTATCTCGATAGTTTAAACTAATTGTCATAGTCTTCAAGTATTTTTGAAAGCTCGGCACGGCTTTCGGCTATGATACCCTTTGACAGGATATCTCGGTCGTATTGCGTCAGCTCACTTAAAAGCGGTGTGTCGAGTATATATAGCGGCTCGGCTTCGCCCTCTAAAAATACGGCGATCCGTCCCTCGTGTGCCTTTACTCGGTATTGGTTGGTTTCGGCCGATATCGGCGCTTTTGGCTCGGTCGGTGGGGGAGTAGGGTCTGATCTTAACCCCTCGACTATCAGAACAAATAACGAAAATAACACCGCAGAAGCAAATACGGTGATGACAAGTTTTTTAGAAATACTCATATTTTCACCCGAATTTAGTATTCCTCGGTATAAATCAATTATTCATAGGGTAATATTATTTGTTACAGTAATTCAACAAAATGTGAACAAAAAAGCTATTGTTTTCAAAGAGTTGTAACAATACTGTAACACACAAACGGCTGAAAATATGGTACAATAACAAATGTAAAGCTCTTTTCAAAACAGGGAGGTGCTTCTCTTTGAGCGAATTTGATAAAGAAAAGGATTATGACCTTGATTATTTCAACAGTCATAAAAAAGAATCAGATAACGGTGATCTGATGCCGGGTGAAAACCTTAATTCGGATGACAGCTTTGACCTTAATGCTTTCAGCAAGCAGTCCGATATCGTTGATGAGCCCTTTGTAGTTCAAGAGGATGACGGCAACGCTGAGGTCGATTTCTCCAACTTTGGTAAAAAGCAGGGTGAGATCAAGAAGGAAAGCCGAAAGAAAAAGCAGAAGGCAACCAAGACCAAGGTTAAAAAAGGTGTCTTTTTAGGCCTTAAAATACTGTTTTCGCTGATGCTTATCGGTGTTATCACGGGTTGTCTTGTTGTCGGTGCCTTTGCGATATACGTTTTCAACTTTGTCGACGATACCGTTCATGAGGATCTGGACCAGATGTCGCTTGGCTTCACCACAACCATCTATGTTGAAGATAAGGAAACAGGAGACTTTGTTGAATATCAGCGCCTGCACGGTGAGGAAAACCGCATCTGGGTCGATTTTGAACAGATGCCTGATAATCTTTTGAACGCTTTTGTTGCGGTCGAGGATCAGCACTTCAGAGAGCATCAGGGCGTTGACTGGAAACGAACGGTTGCCGCCTTTGCCAATATGTTTGTCGACCTTTATTCGTCTAACCAGGGCGGTTCGACCATAACACAGCAGCTGGTCAAGAACATTACGGGCGATAATAAGCAAACGCCGATGCGTAAGATACGTGAGATAATGCGTGCACGTTATCTTGAGGAAAATTATTATAAAGATACTATTCTTGAGTGTTACCTTAATACCATCTGTCTCGGTGGCGGTATCTACGGTGTTGAGGTTGCTTCAAACTACTATTTCGGCAAAACAACAAGTGAGCTGACCTTGGTAGAATGTGCGGCGTTGGCAAGCCTTGCGAAGGAGCCTGAAAAGTACCGACCCGATAAAAATCCCGAGGAGAATATCGACCGACGTAAGATCGTTTTGCGCTTGATGAACGAGCAGGGATATATCTCGGATGCAACCTATGCCGAGGCCAAGCTTGCAAGTATCGATGTTGTGGCTAACGAGGCCGCCAAGAACAACAATAAGGTCAACAGCTATTTTGTTGATGCGCTTATTGATGAGGTTATAGATCGACTTGTTACGGAATACGGTATGGATGAGTCTTATGCCTCCAAGAACTTCTACAACGGCGGTTATAAGATCTACTGTACGCTTGATCCCGATATTCAGACCATTCTTGAAGAGGAATATGCCAACACCAAGAAATACTTTACTCTGACGAGCAAGAAAACAGGCAAGCACGTTCAGTCGGCTATGACCATAATGGACTATTCGGGTCATATTGTCGGTATAGTCGGCGGTTCGGGTGAAAAGACCGATAACCGTGCTTATAACCGTGCGACCATGGCCTACCGTCAACCGGGTTCAACAATGAAGCCGTTGGCATCATATTCGCTGGCTATTCAGAAGAATATGATCAACTATTCTTCTATGGTAGACGACAAGCCGCTTGCAAACTATTACGGCAAGGGTCAGTCAGGTCCTAAAAACTGGTATTCGGGCTATGACGGACTTATGACCGTTGCCGAAGCTTTGGAGCGCTCGAACAACACAATACCGTGTCATCTTGTGCAACAGATCGGCACACGTGCAACCTACTATTATTTGCAGAATAACCTCGGTATCGACAGCCTTGATACCATTGAGGATAACAACCTTTCGTCCTTGGGTCTCGGAGGTACCTACACCGGTATCACCACAACCCAATCGGCGGCGGCGTTTGCCGTATTCGGTAACCTCGGCACCTATTACGAGCCGACCACCATCTATAAGATGACCGATCAGCACGATAAGGTTATTCTGAAGGAAAAGAGCGGTATTGCCGCAATCGATGAGAACACGGCAACCATAATGAATCACCTCTTGCAGAACGTTGTTTACGGTGAACAGGGCACTGCAAAAGCAATTGCCTCGTTCAATAAGGATATCAAGTGCTTTGCCAAGACCGGTACCTCGAGTGACGTTTACGATAGCTGGCTTGCGGGTGGAACACCTTATTACGTCGGCTCTTGTTGGTTCGGTTACGATCAGCAGGAGAAGCTTAATAACTCCAACCTTGCCAAGACGATGTGGAAAAACGTAATGTCACGTGTTCACAAGGGCCTTGAACCCAAGGAGTTTGTTGAGAGTGAGTTTGTTGCCAACCGTTATTATTGCGCCGAGACAGGTCTGTTAGCGACCGATGCCTGCGAAAAGACGGCACCCGGTTGGTATAAAACCAATTATTCACTGCCTGCAGCTTGTACCAAGCATACAGGTGAACTGTTACCTCCCGTTGATTACGTGCCACCCGAGGAGGAAAAGCCCTCTGACGGTACCGGCTCGGATACAACCTCCAAGCCTTCGGGCACAACGAGCAGCACGGCTAGCGGCACATCGAGCAATGCAAACACAAGCTCGGGTGCGGCATCGTCGACAACCTCATCGGGAGTAACTAACAGTCAGCCTGATGCAACGATACCCCCCGAAAGTCAACAGCAGACAACAACAGATACCCAAAGCACAACCGAATAAATTTTGCCGTGGAATTTAGCCAAAAGCTGATTCCACGGTTTTTTATTTTTTGTAGTTAAACCGTAGGGGCGGATGATGGCCTAATGCAGACATTCGCAGAATGCTCGAAAACAATAGAATGATCTGTCGTAGGGGAAGGCCTCTGCGCCTTCCCGAGGTTTTCGAGGACTATCTGGAGCACACATAGGTGCTCCCCTACAAAGAAAACCATCCACCATATCGTAGGGGCGAACCTATGTGTTCGCCTGCCGAGCCCTCCTTGCCTAAAGGAGGGTGGCATTGCGAAGCAATGACGGGAGGATTCCGTAAGCCGACTTAGTGTGTGCATTCTTGACATTTTTTTGCCTTTATGATATACTGACTTTACAAAAATTCGTGCGAATTTATTAACGTGACATTCATAGTTTTATTTAACTCAAACTTGTCGGTAATGAAATTTGCAATGAGTTGATTTTACAATTTAATTTTCAGGAGGACATATTTATGAATCTGAAGGGTACTAAGACCGAGAAAAATCTGATGGAGGCTTTTGCAGGCGAAAGCCAGGCACGCAACAAGTACACCTACTTTGCAAGCGTAGCCAAAAAGGAAGGCTATGAGCAGATCGCCGCTATTTTCCAGCAGACCGCCGATAACGAAAAAGAACACGCAAAGCTCTGGTTCAAGGCCTTGGGTGAGCTTGGTGATACCGCACAGAACCTTGCCGCAGCCGCCGCAGGTGAGAACTATGAGTGGACCGATATGTATGCACGCTTTGCCGATGATGCCGAGGAAGAGGGCTTTACCGAGCTTGCTTGGAAATTCCGTGCAGTAGCCGCTATTGAGAAGACCCATGAGGAAAGATACCGTGCACTCCTTAGCAACGTTGAGATGCAGAAGGTCTTTGAAAAGGCCGAGGAAACCATGTGGGAATGCCGCAACTGCGGACACCTTGTAATGGGCAAAAAGGCTCCCCAGGTTTGCCCCGTTTGCGCTCATCCTCAGAGCTTCTTCGAGGTCAGAAAAGAGAACTATTGATTTTTCTGGGCTTTATAAAAACAGACCTGCCGTAAGTGTTTACTTGCGGCAGGTCTTTGTCTATATTTTTGTTTTAAGCTCTTGTCTGTGAACGGAATTTTCCCGGTGAGGTTCCGGTTATCTCTCTGAATACGCTCCCAAAGCGTTTATAATCGCTGTAACCGACTTTTTCGGCAATGGAGTGTATCTTCAGGTCGGTGGTGTTAAGCATCATACAGGCCTTCTGAATACGTGTTTGCTTGAGGTAATCGCTGAAGCATACACCAGTTTCATCCTTAAACCTCGAGCTGAGGTAGGGAACACTTATGAACATATCACTTGCTATGTCGGACAACTGCAGTTTTTCAAAATATCGCTCCTCAATCAGCTTTACCGCCTTCATAACGGGTGCTGAGTAGTTTATCTCGACCCCGACCGATATGTTGCGCACCGTCTGAATAATAACCTGTATCAACAAACTGCGCATATAGTCGATGTATCCCGTGTTTTTCTCGGCACACTCAATACACATTTCGTCAAGCAATCGGCCGATCTTGCCGTTTTCATCATGGAAAAAGCGGTTTACGGGTGTTTCCTTTAAAATAACCTTGTTTAAGCGCAGATGATAACTCTTGAGTAACTCGTTGAAATCGTGGCAATCAGGCATTGTCTTATCAACACCCTTGGACAAAAACAGACAGTTGATTATGCAAAAATCGTCGGTCAAGCCCTCATACTCGTGAAAGGTGCTGTAGTCCATAAACATATAGTCACCTGGATTTATCTCTCGCACGTCGGTGTCAAGCTTGTGCAGACCCTTGCCCCTGATGACATAGACAAGCTCAAAAAATTTATGATTATGGTATTTTGAGCGTTTTTGATCGCAGTAAAAGGCATGGATAAAGGTTTCGGAAAAGAACACGTTTCGGTCAAATTCTGTGAACTGATCTTTCATAAAAACCACCCCTAAATCACAAGTATTTATACATAAATATTATACTGTGTATTTTTGTTAAGTCAATATTAAATTTAGTGTTAAAGTGGGGGAAAGGGTTGTGTTTTTCGTGGATTTGAGCCTCTGAGCCCAAATTCAACCGTCATTTTCACCGATTTTCAATGCATTTTCAACTAAAACCAATCCCTCAATTTGTAACATCTCATAATTTCGTCAAATTTATCAAAAATCACTTGACATACATTCGAAAATAGTTTAAAATTTATAAAAATGGTTAATTGTATAATGATTGTAATATGTGCAAGGAAGATGACTTTTGAGTAATGCAGTAAACGGTGAGAGTAATAGCGTTGAAGCTAAAAGCAACGGTCTTTCCGCTGTTCAGATCGTAACCGAATACGCTCCGCTTGTCAAGTCACGTGCTTTGAGCTTTTTGACCAACGGATGCGAGCTTGATGACCTCATTCAAGAGGGCAATATCGGTCTTCTTTCAGCTGCATTGAGATACAACGAAGGTCTTTCAAGCTTTGCGACCTTTGCAAGAAGATGCATTGATGCCGCCATTATCGATTATTTGAGGAAATCAAGCAAGCTGTCGCAAATTCCGTCAAAAATGCTTGTTGATATTAATGATATACAGATCGCCGATTCTTCACCTGACCTTGCACATTTTGTTTCGGTCAAGGAGGAATATGCGCAGTTGCTTGAAAAAGCAGGTTTGGTGCTTTCAAAATTGGAATATGCCGTTTTTTCGGATATGCTTGGCGGTTTTTCCTATGATGAGATCGCATTGCATAATAATATCAACCTTAAATCGGTCAATAATGCAATAAGGCGAATCCGTCAGAAATTAAAATAGTTTATATGCCCTATGTAGCTTAAATAAGGCAGAGCGTTGTTTACAAAGATGTCGGTGCGATTCCGTCCGGGGCTAAAATACTCAATTGAGAGAGGTAAAAAACATGTTCGAAGACAAGACCCTTAAATGCAAAGACTGCGGAGAGGAATTCGTATTCACCGCCGGTGAGCAGGAGTTCTATGAGTCCAAAGGCTTTGTAAACGAGCCCCAGCGTTGCAAGAAGTGCCGTGATGCTCGCAAGAACGCAGGCAGAGCACCCAAGGAGATGCATGAGGCTGTTTGCGCAGCTTGTGGCAAGCCCGCAATGGTTCCGTTCGTTCCCCGTGACGATCGTCCCGTATATTGCAGTGAGTGCTTCGCAAAGATGAAGGAAGAACAGGCATAATCTAAAATATTTAGAGTATGTGGCCGTTTCAGGTTAGCCTGAAACGGCTTTTTCTTCAGTTACTGGTTTTCTTCGACTCATTCTCTCAATTCTTTCTGCTTTCATCACAGATTTTTAATACTTTATTCATATATTTCGTCTTTGTTGATTTAAAATAGAATTGTAAAACTTTAAGGAGGTTTTATTATGGCTAATAAGAAGGTACTTATCGTCGATGACGATACCAATATATGCGAACTTTTAAGGTTATACCTTGAAAAGGACGGCTTTGATACCGTTATCGCCAACGACGGTGAAGCCGCAATCGTTAAATTCAATCTTGAAGAGCCCGATATGGTTCTGCTTGATATTATGCTTCCCAAGCTTGACGGTTGGCAGGTCTGCCGCACCATAAGAAAAAATTCCAACGTTCCAATAATTATGCTGACGGCTAAAGGCGAGACCTTTGATAAGATTTTAGGCTTGGATCTTGGTGCCGATGACTATGTCACAAAGCCGTTTGACTCTAAAGAGGTCGTTGCACGTGTAAGAGCCGTTTTGAGAAGATCTGCAAGCGGTGACGAAAATGCCGAAAAGATCGTTAAATACGATAAGCTTATCATAAACCTTACCAACTATGAAATGATCGTTGACGGCAAGCCGGTTGATACACCTCCTAAGGAGCTTGAGCTGGTTTACCACCTTGCAAGCAACCCCAACCGTGTCTACTCACGTGATCAGCTTCTTGATGAGGTTTGGGGCTTTGAGTATTACGGTGATTCGAGAACCGTTGATGTTCACGTTAAAAGACTTCGTGAAAAGCTCGAGGGCGTTTCGGATCAGTGGTCTATCAAGACCGTATGGAGCGTTGGTTATAAATTTGAATTGAAGCAGAGTTAAAATGAAAAACCGCTTATTTCAGAAAATATTTATATCGGTTGCCGCAGCCTTGATAGTAAGTATTATTTTGATAATGATACTTTTGAGTATTTCGGTCAACAATTACTTTGTTAATGATAAAAAGCAACTGCTGACCGATAGCTGTAACACTATTTCCAACGTGCTGACCAACCAAAACAACAACAACGACAATTTCCATGCAAGCTTGAAGGGTATGATCAGCGTTGTTTCGCAATCGGTCAAGGGTGAGGCTTATGTGTGCGACTCACTCGGCAACGTATTTGCCTGCAGCTGTGCCGATTGGGACAGTGAGCAAAGCTGCTCCCATTCCAAAGGTACCATTCCGCAGGATATACTTGACAGTGCCTCAAGCGGGAGCTTCTTTGAGGTTGGAAACCTTAACGAGCGCTTTTCGAGTATGTACTACACCGCCGCAACGCCGTTTTATTCTCAAAACGGTGATCTGATGGGTTATGTGTTTATATCGTCACCTGCATCGTATCTGCGTGATATGTGGTCAGAGCTTGCCGATATATATATATTCTGTGCGGCCATCCCCATAAGCGTGCTGTTCGTTTTCCTTTACGTTATGACCAAGCGCATAACACGGCCGATAAACCTTATGTCAAAGGCTTCGGTCAGTATGGCTAAGGGTGATTTTTCACAGCGTATACCGGTCAACGGAGACGATGAAATCGCCAATCTTGCAGAAACCTTTAACGCTATGGCAAATTCTTTGTCACAGCTTGAGGGAATGAGAAGAAGCTTTATCGCCAACGTGTCACACGAATTGAGAACACCTATGACCACCATAGGCGGTTTTATCGACGGTATACTTGACGGAACCATCCCACCCGAAAAGCAGGATTATTATCTCAATATTGTTTCGGTCGAGGTCAAGCGTCTGTCACGCCTTGTGCAGTCGATGCTAAGCCTTGCGAGGCTTGAATCGGGTGAACAAAAGGTCAACCCGACCGAGTTTGGCTTGTTGGAGCTTTCGTGCGACGTTCTGCTCTCGCAGGAGCAACGCATCGAGTCGAAGAATATCAATATCGAGGGTCTTGACCAAGGCTCTGATGTTAAGCTTGTGGCCGACCGTGACCTTATTTATCAGGCGATATTCAACCTTGTTGATAATGCTATCAAATTCACGCCTGAAAACGGCACCATAAAGGTGTCGATTCATAAGGACAGCTTGGGCAACGTTTCCTTCTCGATCCGAAACGACGGAAAGGGAATCAAGCCCGATGAGCTGCAATATATATTCGACCGTTTTTATAAATCGGATAAAGCGAGATCAGCCAATAAGGACGGCACGGGTCTTGGACTGTATATCGTCAAGACCATTGTTGATATTCATAAAGGCAATGTCACGGTCAGCAGTAAGCCCGACAGCTTTACCGAGTTTAGTATTATTTTCCCAAATCCTCTGCAGTAAGAAAGGAACCGTATAATGGATAATCAGAACAATATGATACCCGATAACGAGGGGCAGAACGATAGTCAGCAGGCTCCCGAGAGCTATCAGTATACTCAACCTATTACCCCAAACTCTGAGAACGGATACACCGAAGCGCCTCAGGATTCGGTATACTCATATACTGCCGCAACCAATAATGTGATCCCGACCGAGCCACAGTATGCACCGCCCGCTGTTGCAAACGAGCCTACCGTGCAGTTTGATGTGGCATCGGTACCGCAGAATGATAGATCCAACTCGGGATTGAAGGTGTTTTTCTCAATACTTGCCGTTACCGTTGCCGTAATAATCGCCGTTTCGGCAGGGTACATCTTCGGCAGTAAGGGCGGAACACCCTCGTTCCACATCACACAGTCGACCCCGCTTGCCGATAAGGGTGATGCCCAGCTTTATCAGAGCAAGTCGGCGGTGTTTAATGCGGTGGACCCTTCGGTCGTGTCTATCACGGTCTACACCAACAAGGGTATTGCCGCTTATGCCAGCGGTGTCATCTATACCGCTGACGGTTATATTGTCACCAACGACCACATCTATGCCGAGGTTGCATCACCGATGTTCCTCATTACAATGTACGACGGCACCGAGTATGATGCCAAGTTTGTTGCAGGCGATACACGAAGTGACCTTGCCGTATTGAAGGTCGAGGCTACAGGTCTGCCCAAGGCTTCGTTCGGTAATTCCGAGCAGGTCGTTATCGGTGAAGAGGTCATCGCCGTCGGTTATCCGTCGGGCGCATCAGGTCGTTCGATACTGACCTCGGGTACAATTTCCTCTAATAGTATCCGTTTTACATCGACCTCAAGCTATTCGGTCAAGATGATTCAGACCGATACCGCTATCAACCCCGGTAACTCGGGTGGTGCTTTGGTCAATATGTACGGTCAGGTTATCGGTATTCCGTCGGTCAAGATGGCAGGTACCGAGTACGATAACGTTGGCTATGCCATTCCGTCCAACACTGTTGTAAAGATAGCCGATTCGCTTATCGAGCACGGTCACGTTGTCGGTAGAGGACGTCTTGGTATTCAGTATACCGAGATCAACAGTGTTACCGCCGAGCTTAACAAGGTTCCTACAGGACTTTGCATTCAGGAGATCACGGTCGAAAGCGAGCTCTACGGCAAGGGCATCGCAAAGGATGATATCATCACGCATATCAACGACGTTAAGATCACCGAAAGCGGTGTTGCGCTTGATATAATCGAGAGCACCGAGCCCGGCAAGGTGCTGACCTTTACGGTCTACAGTATGGCCGACGGCTCGTCCAAGGATTACTATGCCTCGCTTATAGAGGATCAGGGCAATTCAAGCTACACCACCAACGTCACCGATGACGGTAGCAGCGATCCGTTTGGCAACGGTAATTTTGACGATTTCTTCTCGGATCATTAAAATACAGATACAAAAAATGCTTACCCGATTTTGGGTAAGCATTTTTTTGCGGATATTAAGGTCGACCGTCCTTATTTCTTTAAAATCAATGTTCCGTAGCCACTAAGGGTGAATTTGCCGGTCAAGGTCTTGCCGGTGTCCACTTCGGTCCAACAAATGGCCGTCTCGGTCTCAAAATCGTCGGGAGTGTAGTTTTCGAGGAAAACATAGGTGTTTTTGCCGTCGGTTCTTGAATGCGCTGTAACGCCTCTTTTAAGCGCACCGTCGAACTCCGAGCTTATACCGACCTCATCCAAAATATCGTTTATCATCTGCTTGGTGAAGCTGCCGTCATCACGGAAGG
>JAZQCY010000140.1:0-23688 GCA_045546555.1 Acutalibacteraceae bacterium
GTCGGCGGAAGTGAGGCTATCGACGGTGCCGTGCGTGCCATTGTTGGCAGAGGGGATGAGGTGCTGATAGTCGAGCCGAGCTTTGTTTGCTATGAGCCAATTGTAAAATTGGCAGGCGGAGAGCCGGTTATCATCTCGACCAAGGCCGAAAACGAGTTCAGACTGACGGCCGACGAGCTGAAAAGCCATATAACCGACCGTACCAAGCTGCTCATTTTGCCATATCCCGGCAACCCCACGGGTGCCATTATGGAACGTGAGGATCTGGAGGCTATTGCCGAGGTATTGCGCAACACCGATATTGCCGTTATTTCGGATGAGATCTATTCCGAGCTTACATATACAGGCTCGAAGCACGTGTCAATAGCATCGCTTGACGGCATGCAGGAGCGCACCGTGGTCATCAACGGCTTTTCCAAGACCTATTCGATGACAGGTTGGCGTTTGGGCTTTGCCTGCGGACCTGCACCTATTTTACAGCAGATGACAAAGATCCATCAGTTTGCCATTATGTCGGCGCCCACCACCTCGCAGTATGCCGCTATCGAGGCACTCAAAAACGGCCGCCCCGATATTGAGGCAATGGTTGAGGAGTACGATATGCGCCGCCGCTTGATAGTTGACGGCTTTAATGAGCTTGGACTTGAGTGCTTTGAACCCAAAGGTGCGTTTTATGCATTCCCGAGCATAAAGTCGACCGGCCTTTCGTCTGAGGAATTTTGTGAGCGATTGCTTTACTCCAAAAAGGTGGCTATCGTTCCGGGTAATGCCTTCGGTGAAAGCGGTGAGGGTCATGTAAGGGCCTCCTACTGCTATTCGGTCAACCATATAAAAGAGGCGCTTCGCCGTATCGGTGAATTTTTGGAAGAGATAAAAAATGAAGATAAAGGCTAATGCAAAGGTCAATCTTTCGCTTGATATCACGGGTAAACGACCCGACGGTTATCACACGCTGTGTTCGGTTTTTCAGTCGGTTTCGTTGTGTGATGTGCTGAAGGTCGATTTGGCCGATGATATTTCGGTCAACTGCTCGGTGCCGTCTTTGTCAGGTGAAGGCAATCTGTGCTTTAAGGCCGCAAAGCTGTTTTTTGAAGCGGCAGATATTAAAGGCGGAGCCGATGTTTTCATAGAAAAGCATATCCCCGAGGCCGCAGGTCTTGGCGGTGGCAGTGCCGATGCCGCCGCAACATTGGTGGCACTCAATGAGCTTTGCGGTCAGCCGTTGACGCAAGAAAGGCTTTTAGAAATTGCGTTGAAGCTTGGTGCCGATGTGCCGTTTTGTATTTTGGGAGGAACCAAGCTGTGTGAGGGTATCGGTGAGATAATGACCGAATTGCCGCCGTTGCCCGATTGCTTTATCGTGGTTGCCAAAAAGGGTCAAAAAGGCTCAACAGGGCAGATGTATAATGCAATCGACAATAGCCCGAATCTTCGCAAGCCCGATACTGCCTCTGTGATAAACGGACTTAAAAAGGGTGAACTGCGTGATGTTTTTAAGGGTGCATATAACTGCTTCACAGCGGTCAACGACCCATCTGTTTTGAACGAGGCCAAGGCGGTTGCTGAAAAGCACAAGGCAATTTTTGCAGGTCTTTCGGGGGCAGGCCCTTCGGTTATACTTGTGTTTGAACAAAAAGTCAATGCCGAAGCCGCCGCAAAGGCACTTGATGAGTGCGGCTTTTTGACCTTTGTCACAACACCCGAAAAAGAAGGTACAAAAATAATTGAATAATTTATAACACTCCTGCCAATATTTTCCTTGAAATTTATTGACAGGAGTGTTTTTATGTCTTTACTTAAAAATCTTTTCAAACATATCGACCGTTCGGCGGCTATTCGTGCCGTTGCCTGCGGTCTTGTGCTGTTGCTGACGCTTGGCATCTGCGGCTTTGATGCCAAGTGTGACACCGTGCGTGAGAATGTTTTGCGGTTGCACGTGCTGGCCAATTCCAATTCGGCAGAGGATCAGGCGCTGAAGCTCAAGGTCAGGGATGCGTTGCTGACCGTGTCGGATAATGTGTTTGAAAACTGCACCTCGGAGCAAGAGGCTGTGGCTTCGGCCAAGGAAGCTCTTGAGCTGTTTACCCAAACCGCCGAGCAGGTGATAGTGGAAAACGGGTACAACTATTCGATAAAGGTCGAGGTTGCCGATACCTGGTTTGAAACAAGGGATTATGAGGATTTTTCTCTGCCTGCGGGAACCTACGAGGCTTTGAAGGTCACGATAGGTGAGGGTAAGGGTAAAAATTGGTGGTGTGTGATGTTCCCAAGCATCTGCTTACCTGCGGCCTCGGGTGAAAGCAAGGATTTTTCAAGTGTTTTGGAGGATGATACTGCCGATATCGTTGAACAGCCAAAGCGCTATAAAGCCCGATTTAAGGTGGTTGAAATATTTGAAAAGGCACGCAAAAGCATCTCCGATTTGTTCCGGTGATAATTTTTTTGAAAAAATTAAAAATAATACTTGCATTTTGGTTTAAGTTGTGGTATTATTCCTTTACTGATGTGAAGAAAAGGAGAGGGGTGACAACATGAAAGAGGGTATTCATCCGCAGTATGAGACAGTTGTTGTAAAGTGTGCTTGCGGAGCTGAGTTTGAAACTCGCTCGACAAAGAAAGATATCCGTTTGGATATTTGCTCCAAGTGTCATCCGTTTTTTACCGGCAGACAGAAGCTTGTTGATACCGGTGGTCGTGTAGACAGATTCAAAAAACGTTTTGGCATGGATGCTAAATAATTGTTTCAAATCTTTGGCCGCAGTTGTACTTTGCAACTGCGGTTTTACTTTTCTTTGATTACTTTAATTGATTTTGGGCGGTGACAAGATGGACAGCTACAAAACGGTGCGCATGCCTGCCGAGGCCGAATATGAAGAAAAGCGCTCCCGATTTATCGGAAGCGTGATTCCCTGCACCACCGAAGCCGAGGCAATTGCCTTTATCAACAAGCGCAAGTCCGAAACCTTTGGCGCACGGCACAATGTATACGCATATATCCTGCGTGAGAACAATATTGCTCGCTTTTCTGATGACGGCGAGCCGCATTCCACCGCAGGAATGCCGACTTTAGAAGTTTTGAAAAAGCAGGGCTTGGTTGACTGTTGTATCGTCACCACACGTTATTTCGGAGGTATATTGCTCGGCACGGGCGGACTTGTGCGTGCCTATACCGCCGCCGCAAGAATGGCGGTTGAAGCGGCAGGCATTGCTAATATGCGTGAGTGCTATGAGTGCTCGGTCAGTTGTCCTTATTCCGACCACAGTCAGGTCGAGCGTGTGATAGCCGACAACGGCGGCAAGGTCACGGGGTGCGACTTCACGCACGAGGTCACGGTAAAGTTTTCCATCACGGCAGAGTACTATGAAAGTCTTTCTGATAAGTTTACCGACACCTTCTGCGGACGCTTGAAGCCCGAAATATTGGGCAGTGGCTATGCCGATGTTTAATTTTTGAAAAAACACACGAAATTTAAAGTATTTTAAAAATATTTTGCGAATAATAGATTAAGAGCAAAAAAATTGCCTTTTATACTTTATGTGTCCCGATTTTGGGACCAACAGTGTGGTATATTTATTGTGGAAGGGGTGAGAGCATTGGCATTACCGCAGGAATTTCTGATGGAGCTGAAATACCGCAATGATATTGAGTCGGTCTTGTCACCGTATATCGCTCTCAAACGCAGAGGAAGCAACCTCGTGGGTCTGTGTCCTTTCCATAATGAAAAAACACCGTCCTTTACGGTCTATCCCGAAAATGGTTCATACTATTGCTTCGGCTGCGGTCAGGGTGGTGACATTATCACCTTCACAATGAAGATCGAAAATCTCGATTACATCGATGCAATCAAGCGTCTGGCCGATAAGGCAGGTCTTAAACTGCCTGAGGATAACCGTGACGATAAGGAACTCAAGCTTAAAAACGATATCTATGCCGTCAATGCCGAGGCAGGTAGGTTTTTCCATTCGGTGCTGATGAGTCCGCAAGGTAAGGCAGGGCTTGATTACTTTTTGGGTCGAGGCTTAACGCTCAAGACCATCAAGCGCTTCGGTCTTGGCTTTGCTCCCGACGATTGGCACGCCTTGCAAAACCATCTGAGGTCTAAGGGCTTTACCGATTACGTTATTTCGGCGGCCGACCTTGTGGGCAGGTCCGAAAAGAAGGATAGGTACGGCAAAAACATTACCTACGACCGATTCCGAAACCGTATAATGTTCCCCATAATCAACATTCACGGCAAGGTCATAGGCTTCAGCGGACGAGCCATGCCGGGCAACGAAAAGCAGGGCGGCAAGTACATAAACACCTCGGACACTCCGGTCTATAAAAAGAGCCATAATATGTTTGCCTTAAACTATGCCAAGGCGGTCTGCTCCAAGCAGGCAATTTTGGTTGAAGGTAATATGGACGTTATAGCGCTTCACCAAGCAGGCTTCGAGATGGCGGTAGCCGCACTCGGCACGTCGTTTACCGAGGAGCAGGCACGCTTGCTCGGACGCTACACCAAGGAGGTTATCCTCACTATGGATGCCGACTCGGCAGGTGAAAAGGCAACCGACCGTGCGATAAGTATTTTGGAGCCGATCGGTGTAAGCATAAGGGTTTTAAGATTGCCCGACTGCAAGGACCCCGATGAGTTTATCAAAAAGCACGGCAACGCAAGGTTCCAAAAGCTGATTGACGGTGCGATAAGCTCGTTGGAGTACAAGCTGATAACGGCGGCGAGGGATATCGATCTTGATGCCACCGACGGCAAGCTGAAATACCTCAACAAGGCGTGTGAGGTGTTGGCCGCAACCAACGACCCGATAGCAATTGATCTGTATACCGGCAAGCTGTCGGTCAAATACGGCGTTTCAAAGGAACGGTTGCTTAACATCGTCAAAATGTCGCAGGACAAACGGCGCAGCAACCAGGTCAAGCGTGAGTTGAATGAGCTGGTTATTCCGACCAAGCCGCAAAAGAACGAGGTCAACCCTCAAAAGGCGCAGTTCAGACGGGCCGCCGCCGCAGAGGAGGCCGTTATATCGGTGCTGGTGCGCCATCCCGATATGCTTGAAGGCGTTCGTTCAAGGCTTGATCCAAGTGATCTTTTGACCGATTTCAACCGCAAGCTGTTTGAGCGTGTGGTTGAGATACTTGAAACCGGCCACAGCTTTGATCTGATACTTTTGGGTGAGGCATTCTCACCGCAGGAGATAGGATATATAACCAAAATGCTGACGGTGGGTGCCGCTAACGAAAACGCCGAAAAGGTGCTTGACGACAGTATAAAGGTCATACTTTCCGAACGCAAAAAGGCTGATGAGCCCAGCGTGTCGGACATGGATGATGCTCAATGGGCCGAAGCAATGAGAGCCTTGAGCAATGAAAAAAAGAAAAAACCGGTGTAAGCCGGATGGGATAATAGGGGTAATAAAAATGGAAAAGAAAAAGAACAAGAATACCGAAGTAGCAGAAGAGTTTAACAACGAGAATATTATCGAGGACAGCTATACCAAGCCTGACACCGAGCACAAGGATGATTTCCTTGACCTTGACGATATTCCCGAAAACCTTGAAAGCCTTGAACTTGAGCCTCCGTTGCTCGACCTCGATTTTGACGAGCCCTCGGATGACGACCTTAAAATGGCCGAGATCGAGGACGTTGAAAAGCTTGAAGAGGCTGTTGCCTCGATGGATACCATTTCGCTTGACGACCCTGTTAAGGTTTACCTCAAGGAGATCGGCCGTGTGCCGCTTCTTTCACCCGATGAGGAGGTCGACCTTGCCAAGCGTATCGGCGACGGTGATTCGAAGGCCAAAAAGCGCTTGACCGAAGCCAACCTTCGTCTTGTTGTAAGCATTGCCAAGCGTTACGTCGGCCGTGGAATGCACTTTTTGGATCTTATTCAGGAGGGCAACGTCGGTCTTATCAAGGCGGTTGAAAAGTTTGACCATACCAAGGGCTTTAAGTTCTCGACCTATGCCACATGGTGGATCCGTCAGGCTATCACCCGTGCTATTGCCGACCAGGCAAGAACCATCCGTATTCCCGTTCATATGGTTGAAACCATCAACCGTCTTAAAAAGATTCAGAGCCAGCTTTTGCACGAAAACGGCCACGAGCCCAGCGAGGAGCTGATTGCCGAAAAGATGGAGCTTTCGGTCGAGCGTGTGCGTGAGATCATGCGTGTCGCACAGGAGCCGGTTTCGATGGAGACCCCCATCGGCCCCGAGGAGGACAGCCGCTTGATGGACTTCATCCGTGATGAGGAAGCACTTGCTCCCGACGATGCCGCTTTAAAGACCATCACCAACGAGGATATCGATTCGGTACTTAAAACTCTTACTCCCCGTGAGGAGGCCGTTATCAGACTTCGTTTCGGTCTCAAGGACGGTCGTTGCCACACCCTCGAGGAGGTTGGAACCGAGTTTCAGGTAACCCGTGAGCGTATCCGTCAGATCGAGGCCAAGGCTTTGAGAAAGCTTCGTCACCCCGTTAGAAGCAACAAGTTTAAGGACAGATGATTTTTCGGAGTGTTAAAAAGTGAAATACACATATAATACTAAAGGTGTTTGCTCAAGCACCATCACCTTTGAGATTGAAAACGATATTGTGACCTCGGTACAGTTCGTGGGAGGCTGCAACGGCAATCTTAAAGGTATATCATCGTTGGTCGTCGGTATGAAGGTCGATGATGTTATTGAGCGTTTAAATGGCATAAGATGCGGCTTTAAGTCGACATCCTGCCCCGACCAGCTTGCCAAGGCACTGACCTCGGCCAAGCAAAACGGTTGAGATTTTGAAAGAAAGTAAGGTGACAGAAAATGTTTGATGAGGATATCAAGATTGCCTCCTTGGGTAAGGATAGACCCAAGAAGAACGACCACGAAAAGGTTATGGACGAATACTCCAGAGAGAGTGCTAACGGTAATATCGAAAAGGCACGCTCTTTGGGTGCGTCACTTGCCGAAGAGGTTGTCGAGCGTCTTGACAGCTTCCCCGTTGACGAGGAGAATGACAACGTCAATCTTTCGGTGCAAAGGGGTGTTATGATGACCTTTGCGGCTGTTGTTGCTCTGGAAGAAAACATAATGAGCGAGGTCGTACATCAGACTGCCGAGAACAGCTTTAACGCTGAATTGGAAAAGCTGTCACCCGACATTTACAAGGCGGTGGCCGATTCGGGTGCATTCTCGTTCTATTATCTTGCCTACCGTCGGGGAACCGAGGTCGTTCGCCGTATGGGTCAGACCTTTGCAATGCTCTGCTCGCACGACGGTGACCCCGTTTACCACGAGCTTGGCGAGGCTATCTACTGCTGGTTCAAATCCTTTGCAGAGAAAAAGCTGAACGAAGCCGAGTTCAAATAATTACGCTACAAAGCCCTTTGGGATTTGCAAATATTTTATTGGAGGAATTTTAAAATGAAGGTTACTAAAGATATGCTTATCGGTGATATTCTCGATATGGACAGAGGCACCGCTACTTTCTTTTTTGAGATTGGTATGCACTGCCTTGGCTGCCCTGCATCCCGTGGTGAAAGCATTGAGGATGCCTGCAAGGTTCACGGCACCGATTGTGATGCATTGCTCCAGAAAATCAACGCTTACCTTGAGAGTAAATGAGCGTAGATAACCGTTTACAAAGAATAGCCGGAATGATAAGACACGGGGACAGGGTTGCCGATATCGGCACCGACCATGCCTATCTTCCGGTGTTTCTTATAAAGGAAGGAATTGCTGAGAAGGCCTTTGCCTGCGATGTCAGCGACGGCCCGCTTGAAAACGCTAAAAATACAATAGAACGGTCGGGGGTCGAAGGCGTTACCCTGCGCAAGGGTGACGGACTTTTGGCTGTGCAACCCGACGAGATAGATACTGCGGTCATTGCAGGTATGGGCGGTGACCTTATGGCGAGGATAATCTCCGATGCCGAATGGATCAAAAACAACCGTTATGAGCTTATCTTACAGCCCATGACGGCGGTTGAGGATCTGCGTGAGTATTTGTGCCAAAACGGTTTTGAGATACTCAAGGAGCAGGCCGTTTCGGCACACAACCGCATTTATACCGCAATGAAGGTGGTATATACGGGGCAGAAAAGGGAATGCGATCCCGTGTTTTATTTTATCGGACGTTTGAACGAAAATTTGGGTGAGGATGAGCTGACCTACATAAAGCGCAAGCGTCGAATTATCGAAAATCTTGCCAAGGATATAAGCACGGTCGAGGCTAAAAAGGACACCTACAAAATGCTTTGTACGGCTTTGAACGGCATCGACCGACTGCTTGAAATTTGAAATGGGAATTGACGGAATTTATCTTTATCAGCTTAAAACCGAGATTGAAAACGGGCTTTGTAACGCCCGTATCGACAAAATACACCAGCCTTCAAAGGAAGAACTGGTGTTGTTGTTGCGCTCGGCTTCGGGTGCAAAGAGGCTGCTTATCAGCATCCGTCCGTCGGCTCCGAGAATCAATTTTACCCAAAGCACCTTTGAAAACCCTTCCGAGCCGCCGATGTTTTGTATGCTTATGCGAAAATATCTGTCGGGCGCACGGTTTGCAGGTGTTGAGGATAACGGCTTTGAACGTATCGTGACCCTTTTGTTTGAGGGTACAAACGAAATGGGCGACCGTGTGAGGTTTAGACTTATAACCGAGCTTATCGGCAAGCAGACCAACCTCATTTTGGTTGATGCTAACGACAAAATCGTTGACTCTCTCCGCCGCTCGGATATCGAAGCAGGCGGTAGAATGATACAGCCGGGCGCTGTGTATACGTTGCCCGAAAAGCAGGAAAAGCTGAGTGTTACCGAAACCGAGCCTTTTGAAATAATCGAAGCCGTAAAGGCCGCCGCAATGCCTTTGAGCAAGGCGTTTGTGACGGTGGTTGACGGATTTTCGCCCTTGATAGCACGTGAGATAGTTGTCCGTGCAGGGTGCGATACCGATAAATACTCAAACACTCTTGGCTCTGCAGAAAAAACGGCTTTGGCTGATACTTTGGCCGACTTTAAACAGGCCGCTTTTTTACCCAAGCCTACCGCTTTGGTGGACGATAGGGGAATACCGTTTGAGTTTTCGTATACCGATATAACCCAATACGGCACCTCGGCCAAAAAGGTGGATTTTGCCACCTTGTCCGAGTTGCTTGATGCGGTGTATACCGAGCGTGACCGCAAGGAGCGCATCCGAAGCTATGCCAACGAGCTTTTTAAGCTGGTCAACAACCTGCTTACACGTATTGCCAAGAAGATTGCGATACGCAAAAAGGAGCAGGAAAAGTGTGCAGAGGGTGACAAGTGGCGTATTTACGGTGAACTGCTAAAGGCCAATCTGTATGCGGTTGAACGTGGTGTTCCGTATGTTGATGTGCAGAATTATTACGACCCCGAGCTGAAAACGGTTCGTATTCCGTTGAATGTTACGCTCACCCCTGCGCAGAACGCTCAACGTTATTTTAAGGAATACAAAAAGTGCTGTAATGCCCAAGCGATGCTGGGGCAGCTTATCGAAGAATCGGAGAATGAGCTTCGTTATATCGAAAGCGTTGCCGATGAGTTGAGCAGGGCTTCTTCGGTAAGCGATTTGAACGAGATAAAGTCCGAGCTGGCTCTGGCGGGTTACATCCGTGTACGTGGTGACCGCAAAAAGCAGGTGAGAGCATCTGCTCCGTTGGAGTTTGTTTCCCCCGACGGTCACCGTGTGTTGGTCGGTCGAAACAACCGACAGAATGACGAGCTGACCCTCAGAACCGCCGATGACGGGGATATGTGGTTTCACACCAAGAATATCCCCGGGTCACACGTTATTGTGTTCTGTGACGGCGAAGAACTGTCCGATGAAACGGTTTTGTTTGCCGCAGAGCTTGCCGCAAGGCACTCAAAAGCGGCAGGATCTTCCTCGGTTCCCGTGGACTATACAAGGGTAAAATACGTTAAGAAGCCTGCCGGTGCCAAGCCCGGTATGGTTATTTACAAAACCAATAAAACGGTGTACGTAACACCCGAAGGAGAGCTTAAATGAAGATAGGTATTTCCTCCGCAAGCCTGTACCCATTAGAAACCGAAAAGGCCTTGGAGTTTTTGGGTCAAAATGGCATTACCGCCACCGAGATATTTTTAAACAGTCCGTCCGAGCTTGAGGTTGACTTTGTCAAAGAGCTTGACTGTATCCGCCGTCACTTTGGCATCGACATTGTGTCGTTGCATCCGTGCGGCTCGGTCGGTGAGCCCTATTTTCTGTTTTCGGGATATGAGCGCCGATACAGAGATTCATTTGAATATTACAAAAGATACTACCGTGCGGCCGAAATTTTGGGTGCAAAAACAGTGGTGCTTCACGGTGACAGTCTTTTGGGACACATACCTATGGAGGAGTACTGCGAAAGATTGACCGAGATGAACCTTGAGGCCCAAAAATACGGCACGTCCATCTGTCAGGAAAACGTCAACCGCTACCGAGCGGCAACACCCGAAAACGTGCGTGAGATCCGCCGTCTGACCAATGACGGCATCAAGTTCACCTTTGATGTCAAACAGAGCGTAAGGGACGGTTGCGGTGTCGATGCAATGTACGAGGCTATGAGGGGGAATATCATCAACGTTCACATCAGCGACCATTCAGCCGAAGGTGACTGCTTGTTGCCGGGTAACGGAGGCTTTGATTTCAAGGCACTTTTCAACCGCCTTGAAAGTGACGGATACGACGGGGCTTGCCTCATCGAGGTCTACCGTCACGCATACACCGATCAAAAAGAATTGATAAATTCTCACAAATTAACGAAAAAATATTCACAAAACTATTGACAAATACCCCATATATGTTATAATGTGCTTATCGGAACATTTTTCACATATATGGGGTGTTGTTATGTCTGACAAGAATATAAATCACAAATTGGCACATTATAGAGTTGTCAAGACGGTTGAATCAGTCGTTGGCAAGCCTACTGCGATGTATGGCATTGAAGGCTTTTGTGGGGATGAAACGGTCACCGTAACCGCCCTTTCGGAAAATCGCCGCCGCATAAAGGAGCTTGTAAATAAGCTTAACGAAAGCGAACTGTCACTTTGCCATTTCTGCGAGGTGGTTGATAATTTTCTGTTTGAAGCCTACGGGATCAAAAGAATAGCCGAATAAGAAAAGCAAAGGCCTCTGTCGTTTGACAGAGGCCTTTTACAGCAAATTGAGGTTTAAACCTTGATGACGCCCATTGCTTCAAGAACCGAGAAGCCGAGGATAAGCACAATGCAGATAGGTGCGATGTACTTGATAACAACGGTGAAAAGGCGCTTGGCCTTGAACTTGTTGCCGCATTCTTCAGCCTCGACAATAAGAGCCTTGGGCTTGAGAACATAGCCGACAAAGATGCAGGTGATAAGTGCAACGATAGGCATCAGAACGCTGTTGCTGATGAAGTCGAAGAAGTCAAGGAAGCCGTAGCCAATGATCTTAATTCCGCTCAAAATACCGCCATTTGAAAGTGCCGAGGGGATACCAAGCAGTAAGCAGATACCAAGTACAATTAAGCAACTAACGGTACGGCTGAGCTTGAACTTGTCTTTGACAATGGAAACAACGGTTTCCATAAGTGAGATGGACGAGGTGATGGCGGCAAAGAAAACAAGAATAAAGAAAATAAGACCGATAATAGTACCGCCGAACATACCGTCGAAGACCTTGGGCAGGGCAACAAACATAAGACCGGGGCCCTTTGACATATCGCCGCCCGAAGCGGTAACTGCAGGAACGATCATAAGACCTGCAAGGAAGGCAATACCGGTGTCAAAGATCTCGATATTATGTACCGCAGACTCAACATTAACATCCTTTTTCATATAAGAACCGTAGGTTATCATAATACCCATTGCCAAAGACATTGAGTAGAACAACTGACCCATAGCGGCAAGAACGGTGGTGGCCTTAAAGTGGCTGAAATCGGGTACAAGGTAGTATTTAAGACCTGTCAAAGCACCGGGCTGGCACAGAACGTATACCGTGATACCGATTATCATAATGACAAGCAAGGGCATCATTATCTTGGAAACACGCTCAACACCCTTTTCAACGCCCAAAAGAACAACAACTGCGGTGAGGGCAAGGAACAGAAGGAACCAACCGATAGGCTGCACGGTTCCCGAAATGAAGTTGGAGAAATAGTCGCCTCCGTCGGCTGCGGCGTGAGCCTTGCCGGTTGCAAAGACAGCTATGTACTTGGCGACCCAACCGCCGATTACGCAGTAGTAGGGGAGTATGATGGCAGGGACAATGGCGGCAAGCAGACCGACAAACGAGAAACGCTTGTCCAGCTTTTTGAATGCGCCGATGGCGCTGAGGCCGGTCTTACGTCCGATAAGGATCTCGGCCGACATAAGTGCAAAGCCAAAGGTCACTGCAAGAATGATGTAAACGAGAAGGAAGATACCTCCGCCGTATTCAGCGGCAAGATAAGGGAAACGCCAGATGTTACCCAAACCGACAGCCGAGCCTGCGGCCGCAAGAACAAAGCCAATCTTGCCGGTAAAATTACCTCTCTTTTCCAAAGTTGTGTTTTCGCTCATAATAAAACCTCTCAAAACATAAATTGCCAAATAGGCTTAACAATGACATTATCACATATTTGGTGTCAAATTACAAGAGAAAAACTGCGATTTTTCAAAAAACTGGCGATATTAGCCGACCGTAATAAAAAAATATTGCAAAACTGAAAAATAATACTTGATTTTTTGCGACGCAGTCGTTATAATATCAGTGTTGTGTCGAAATAAGACCAACTAATTGAATTGACCAATGGAGAAGTCGCGTAGTTGGTCGAGCGCGCACGATTGGAAATCGTGTAACCATTAAAAGTGGTTCGAGGGTTCGAATCCCTCCTTCTCCGCCAAAAAATTCGACAAGTTTCAACTTGTCGAATTTTTTTATCCAAGCCGCAGGCTTGGTATATCATCACCGCGCGAAGCGTGGTGCATATCATCAGTCCCTTTGGGGCTGTATCTCATCACGCTTTAGCGTGGATCTATCTGCGGCTTGATGATATACAACACTTCGTGTTGGTGATATGCAATTCCTGCGGAATTGATGATATACACGGCTTTCGCCGTGATTTTGCGTTTGAGTTCGAAACCTTATTACAAAACGGCAAAAATATCTTTTTCGTAGCCTATAGACAAACAAAAACCACCCCTTAGGGAGTTGCGGTTAGGGATAATTCGCCCAAAACAGCGACTTTTTGCGGTCTAATACGTCAAAAGCATACGGTACACGTCAGTGTTACCCTGGGCTTTTTCCTTTTAGTTACACAAAAATTCATCTGTTTTGGGTGCTGTGCAGTTTTGTAGGATGAAATTTGAAGTTGCTGCGAAGTAGAAAAATGCAGGAATACTGCCGTATTTCAAGGCTTTTCAACGAGCGGCGGCTCAAATTTCACCGAAAAACCGATTTCTCCCTAATCGCAACTCCCTTTGTGGGTGGTTTTTTGTTTGGCGGAGACGTTTGAGGGGCTTGAATCTTTCGTCGAAGCCGCCCAAAACGCGCGATAGCGTTTTGGGACGGTGGAGTCTCGAGCACCTGCGCAATGCCGTTGCCGCTCGGAGCGGCAGGCAGGGCGTTGGGCGCAGAGTATCCCGACCATAGTAGCTTCGGTATTATAAATGCGGAGTACACGCTTCGAACGACAATGTGTATTTGATGGCTTTTGGCAATTGCACAAAAGCAAAGAATAAAATAGTTTTGCTCAAAAAATTCACAAAATCGTCTTGTTTAAGAACGAGAAGTGTGATAAAATTACTGTAACTGTAGTAACTTTCAGAAAGAGGTGTTGAGTTGAATCCGAAATTAAAAGAAAAAACAAGGGAATCTCTTTCTGCGGTTCTGCCAATCACCGGTATAATGCTGCTCATCAGCATTTTTGTTGTGCCGATGCCGCTTGAGCTCATGGCTCTGTTCTTTGTCGGTGCCGTTATGCTGATAATCGGAATGGGCTTTTTCCAGCTCGGTGCCGAAATGGCTATGACCCCGATAGGCGAAGGTATCGGTGTTCAGATATCAAAAACCAAGACCATGATAATGGTATTGATAATAGGCTTTGTTATGGGTCTTATCATCACCGTGTCCGAGCCCGACCTGCAGGTCTTGGCCGAGCAGGTTCCGTCGATACCCAACCTTACGCTAATACTTACGGTCGGTATCGGTGTCGGTCTGTTCTTGGCCTTGGCCATTATCCGTATAAAATATCAGATCGATCTATCAAAGCTGTTGATCGTGTTCTACGTCATTATGATCGTCGGCTCGTTCTTTGTGCCGAAGGACTTTGTTGCGGTCGCTTTCGACTCGGGCGGTGTTACCACAGGCCCTATGACGGTGCCGTTCATTATGGCATTGGGTGTCGGTCTTGCATCGTCAAGAGGCGATAAAAACTCGGCAAGCGACTCGTTCGGTCTGGTTGCACTGTCCAGCGTTGGCCCTATTCTTGCCGTTATGGCTTTGGGCTTCATATTCCCCACCAAGTCCGAGTACATTCCCGATGCTTTGCCGTCGGTTTCCACAACCCGTGACGTGGCAGAGGTGTTTGGCGTTCAGATTCCTCATTATATCGGTGAGGTTGCGCTGTCGTTACTTCCCATCGTTGCGGTGTTCCTTGTGTTCCAGCTGCTTACCCGACGTTATCACAAGCGTCAGATGAAGCGAATCATCATGGGTATGCTTTACACCTATATCGGACTTATTCTGTTCCTTTGCGGTGTAAACGTCGGCTTTGCTCCCGTCGGTTCCATACTCGGTCAAAAGCTTGCCGACCTTTCATATAATTGGATTCTCGTTCCTATCGGAATGCTGATAGGTTACTACATAGTCAAGGCCGAGCCTGCTATTCAGGTTCTTAATCATCAGGTCGAAAACGTCACCAACGGTGCTATATCGGTCAAGGCTATGAACCGCAGTATGTCTATCGGTGTAGCGTGCAGTATCGGACTTGCGATGCTGAGGATTTTGCTCGGCATTCCGCTTCAGTGGATCGTTATCCCGGGCTATATCATTGCTTTGGCAATGTCGTTGGTCGTACCCAAAATATTTGTCGGTATCGCATTCGACTCGGGCGGTGTGGCCAGCGGACCGATGACCTCGACCTTCCTTTTGCCGTTGTGTATCGGTGTTTGTACTGCTTTGGGCGGAAATATTATGACCGATGCCTTCGGTGTGGTGGCCTTGGTTGCTTTGACACCGCTTATCGCAATTCAGATAATGGGTCTTGTCTATAAGTTCAAAACATCCAAGCTTCAGAAGGCGACCGTTGTACCTACCGGTATTACGAGCGACAGCGACGATATCGTAGAATTTGAGGAGGTGTGGCTTGATGCAGCAGAATAACGTTAAAAAGAGCTATCAGCTGCTTGTGCTGATAGCCACCCCCAAGCTGACCGACAAGGCGGCCGACATGTTCAAAAAAAGTGCAATGCCCATACAATACCGCTTGAACGGTGAGGGTACCGCTTTGAGTGAAATGATGGAGACCTTGGGCTTTGGCGGAATTGATAAGGGTATACTTATCAGCACGGTGCCGGGGGATTTCGGCAAGGCCATGCTTTGGAAGCTTCATTCCGAGCTGAAGCTTGATACGGTCAACAGCGGTATCGCATTTACCGTGCCGCTTACGGGTGCAAGCAAGATAGTTGCCAATATGATGGATCACACATCCGCAAACAGTAGTGAACAAGACGTGAGAAAGGGTGAAAATGCCATGTCAAGAACCGATCATGCGTTGATCGTTGCAATCGTAAACCGAGGCTTCAGCGGTGAGGTTATGGATGCCGCAAGGTCGGCAGGCGCAGGCGGCGGTACCGTCATCCACAGCCGAAGCATCGGCAGTGAAGAGGCCGCAGGTGTATGGGGTCTTAACGCACAGGAGGAAAAGGACCTTGTGCTTATCATTGCCGACGTCGACGATAAGGTCAATATTATGAAAAGAATAGGTGAGACCTGCGGTGTCACATCAAAGGCCAACGGCACGGTCATCTCACTCCCCATCGACGCAGTAATGGGAATTTAATACGATCTGACCCGATGCAACAAAAGTTGTGTCGGGTCTTTTTTTGATGACAAGCGGCTTTGGCCACCTTTTGGAAAATGTCCCCTTGAAAAGAGGGTGGAGGTATGGTAAAATTTTCTTAAATAGGAGTGTGAGGCTTTGAAAAACAACGCTTTAAAGAATATGATACTGTCGGCCGTGCTTTTGGCGGTGGGAATGGTCTTGCCCATGCTCACCATGCAGGTCAAGGAGATCGGTGATAGTCTGCTGCCGATGCACATACCCGTACTGCTGTGCGGAATTTTGTGCGGCTGGCAATACGGCGGCTTTATTGGTCTTGTGTTACCGTTCTTCAGATCGGTGACCTTCGGAATGCCGCCCATATACCCCAATGCCGTGTGGATGGCGTTGGAGCTTGCCGCATACGGTGTTGCTATAGGTCTTGTGTATTCCGCATTTAAAAAGAAAAACATCCTGAGTATTTATGTAAGCCTTGTGTCGGCCATGCTTTTGGGACGTGTTGTCTGGGGCATTGCCAAGGCGGCGCTGTTGGGTGTTGGCGGCAAGCCGTTCACGTTTACTGCATTTTGGGTCGGCGGATTTGTTGATGCCGTGCCGGGCATTATACTACAGCTCGTGCTTATCCCGTTGCTTGTGACGGTGCTGAATAAAGTTTGGAGGACGAAAAATGACTAAAGTAAGCTTCCCTTACGGAAAAGAATTTTTGGAGTACGATTTTAAGGACGAACAGCTTTTGGGCGTGCTTGAATCCTCGATAGAGGAGTACAAGCCGTTGGGCTCTGCCGATGAGCTCGTAAAGGCGGCTATGGAGGCACCCGTTGGCTCACCTAAATTGTCGGAACTGGCAAAGGATAAGAAGAACATCGTCATAATCGCAAGTGACCATACCCGTCCCGTGCCGAGCAAGGTCATAATTCCGCCGATGCTGAAGGAAATAAGAGAGGGCAGTCCCGATGCCGAGATCACCATTTTGATCGCAACGGGTTGCCACAGAGGTACCACCAAGCAGGAGCTTATCGACAAGTTCGGTGAGGATATCGTCAACTCGGTCAACATCTATATCCACGATTGCGACGAGCGTGAAAAATTGGTTAATTTGGGCAAGCTTCCCTCGGGTGGTGATTGCGAGGTCAACTCGATAGCCGTGAATGCCGACCTACTTGTGGCCGAAGGCTTTATCGAGCCGCACTTTTTTGCAGGCTTTTCGGGCGGCAGAAAGAGTGTTTTGCCCGGTGTCTGCGGCCGAAAGACCGTGTTGGCTAACCATTGTGCCGAGTTTATTGCCGACCCTAAGGCCAGAACCGGTATTTTGGACGGCAACCCCATACATAACGATATGCTTTGGGCGGCCAAGACTGCCAAGCTTTGCTATGTTGTAAACGTTGTGCTGAACGCCGAGAAAAAGGTCATTTATGCCGTTGCGGGTGATACCTTTGAGGCTCACAAAAAGGGCACCGACTTCCTTTGCGAGCTGTGTGGAGCCAAGGCACAGCCTGCCGATATCGTGCTGACCACCAACGGCGGATATCCGCTTGATCAGAACGTTTATCAGTCGGTCAAGGGTATGACGGCGGCCGAGGCAACCGTTAAGGACGGCGGTGTTATCATAATGATGGCCAAGGCGGGCGACGGTGTCGGCGGTGACCATTTCTATCACCAAATGGCCGACGAGCCCGATGTCAATAAAATAATGGCCGAGCTTATGAGCCGTGGCCGCAACGAGACACTGCCCGATCAATGGATGACACAGATACTTAGTCGAATTCTGTTGAGGGCTTCGGTCATCTACATTTCCGAGGCAGACGATAAGATAGTAAGCGATATGCACATGATTCCTGCACACTCCATCGACGAGGCTATGAAAAAAGCCAAGGAGATATTGGGTCGTGAGGATGTTACTGTCACAGCTATCCCCGACGGTGTTGCTGTTATTGTAAGATAAATTTTTAATAAAAAGCGAAATCCTTTGCCAAAGCTTTGGCAAAGGATTTTTTTGAAATTTAAGAATACCGTAAGGTTCTGTTAAAGTTTTTTCGTTGCATTAGGACTATTTGTGTGCTACAATAATAGCGTTGAATTTTGATTTTAAGGGTGATGAAATGAACAACGCCAAAAAAGAGTTTTTGAGAACCGTTAAATTTGTGCTGTTTTCGATAAGCGCAGGTGTGATTCAGATAGGCAGCTTCACGCTTTTGAATGAGGTTGCAAGGATACCGTCATATTGGGTGTCGTATCTTACTTCGCTTGTGCTGTCGGTTTTGTGGAACTTTACCTTAAACCGCAAATTCACCTTTCAATCGGCCAACAACGTGCCTGTCGCCATGCTCAAGGTCGGATTGTTCTACCTTGCTTTCACACCGCTTTCGACCTGGTGGACGGCAGTGCTGACGGGGGATAAGGTCGGTTGGAACGAGTACCTTGTCGTTGCACTCACAATGATAGTCAACTTTGTGACCGAGTATCTTTATCAGCGCTTTGTGGTCTTTGGCAAAAGCATTGACACCGCAAAGAAAAAGCATTAAAAGCATTTTAGGAGCGTTAAATGAAAAAGGAAGTTTTACATAAAATTTTCCGCTTTTTACTGATAATTATCGGTGCGTTGGTTACGGCCAATGCACTGCTTGTGACCTTTGTATCCAACTTTAACATCGGTTGCATCTGCACCTGGATTGCAGGTCTGTTTTTCCTTGCGGTCGGCGTGTTTTATAAATTCTTTCGTTTTAAGGTGCATTTTATCATAAAAAGCGTTTTGGTACTCGGTGTGGCCTTTGTTGTCGTGCTTGTGTCATTTGTTTATATCTACGGCAAGAACGATAACGTCGATTACACCGAGGATGCCGTCATAGTGCTTGGAGCGGGCATCCACGGCGAAAGCCTTAGTATAACCCTGCGAAACCGACTCGATGCGGCGGTTGAATACCACAAAAAGAACCCCGATGCCGTGATCGTTGTCAGCGGCGGTCAGGGTCCGCAGGAGGATATAACCGAGGCCTTGGCCATGAAGCGGTATCTGTTGGAAAAGGATATTCCGTTTGACCTGATAATCGAAGAGGGAAGGTCGACCAGCACGGCCGAAAACTTCCGTTTTTCGAAGGAGCTTTTGGACGAGCGACTCGGTGATGATTACTCGGTCGTGTTTGTGACCGATGACTTTCACATCTACCGTGCCGAAATGACGGCCGAGCTGGAGGGGGTCAATGTCACGGGACACTGCCACAGTGTCGGTGCATTTTACACCATGATTCCCAACGGCTTCAGAGAATGCCTTGCCGTTATGCACGAATGGGTGTTTAAGTAGATCATAGCTACCTGTAAGAAAGAGGGCACTTTTGTGTAAATCGGATTAAAGAAAAAATCACTCCTGCGAATTTCAATGTTTTTCGCGGGGGTGATTTTTTCAATTAAACGTTGAACTTTTGAAGGATTTTCGCATTCGTTTATCGGATAAGCTTTAAAGTTTCCTTTTTATGGCAATATCACCTATTGTAGCAGGCTTACCCCACAAATTCCAAAACATCACAAGTTTTATCATTTTCATATTTACAATCTCATGCCTGAATAGTTTTGTTTTATCAATCAAACTCGTATTCAAAATTTGTCCCGTGCCTTTTACAGTCCGCTTTCACATCCTCAAGAATTTCACGGAAAATTTCCATATCTCTTTCAAAAATCGGTGGAAGTGTGCCTGCGCCTTTGACTACCACTTTAGAAACAGGATATTCGCGAAACAAGAAGTCAGTAAACGCACTCCAGTTATGTCCGTACCCATCACGAAAACCGAACGCTTCTTTTATAATCGGCTGAAGCATCCCAATATGCTCGCATTTTGTCAAATCTACTACAACTGTTTTATCTGCTATCACAACAATCTCTCCCTAATAAACCTCATAAAGCGTTATTAATGGTGATACCCACATTCAATTTTATAATGCTCTCTTGAAAATTCGGCAAGAGCCTCGAGATATTTTTCGGGGTCGACAAGATAGCACAGACCGTGGCCTGCGTTGGGCATTGTAACAAGCCGCTTTTCAGCTCTGCAGGCCTCGTGGTTTCGGACACTCATATCGCACGGCACGAAATCGTCACTCTCACCGTGGAAGAATATGACGGGCAACCGTGTCACCCTCATGGCGTCAATAGGTGAGGTCTCCTCCAGCTTGAAGCCGCCGAATACACGTGCGCCAAGCCTTACAAACGGGTACAAAAGCTTTGTGGGCAAGCCCATCTTGCCAATAACCGTTTGGATTATCTCCCTAGCCGAGGTGTAGCCGCAATCGGCCAACACACCGACAACGTTTTCGGGTGTTTCTTTACCTGCGGCCGTCAGCACCGTTGCGGCGCCCATTGAGATTCCGCAAAGGATTATCTTGGCATCCTTATCGATATTATTGATGATAAAATCCACCCAATCAAGGCAATCACGGTGCTCTCTTATACCAAAGGTGATTACGTGACCTTCACTTTTGCCTGCACCTCTTTGGTCGATTATAAGACAGCTTCGGCCCAGCGAGAAGCAACGCTGAATGCCGCCGCAAAGGTCTCGTTCAGCCGTGCCTCGGTAGCCGTGCATCATAAGCTCAATGGGTGCGCCCTTTTTATATTCATAATACTTTCCGCAAAGCTTCAGCCCGTCAAACGAGGTTATCGAAACCTCACGGCAGGGTATTGCTCTTGCTTCCTTCATCCAGGCTACCATCTGCTCACGGTAGGGCTCGTATATTTTGCCCGGTGGAATGTCAAACTCGGGCGGATTCTTTTTTGGCTTTCGTGATGAATAAAATGCAAGCTTAAAGCAGATTAAGGTTGTTACAAGCGCCAGTATCAAAGCCGCCGAAACGACGGATAATATTATCCAAAAAACCGTCATACAATCAACTCCCGAAAATATTATACTATGATTTTTGGCTGTTTTCAAGCGTTTGTAAAAACTTAAAGCATAATCGTAAAGCCTTTGGGAATACTGTTCTATATCAAGCATTGAAAGGATGAAATAAATGGTAGAACAGGATACCGTGAGATTATTGCGAGAGTGTGATGCAGGTGTTGCAATGGGTATTGAGGCCATTGATCAGGTTAAGGATCACGTAAAGTCACCAAGATTCAAGGCCTGCCTAGACGATTGCCGCCGTGAACACGACAAGCTTAACAGTGAGGTTCAGGGGCTTTTGAAGGAATATAAGGATGACGGCAAGGAGCCCAGTCCTATTGCACGTGGTATGAGCTGGATCAAGACCAATTTTAAGTTAGGGCTTGAGGATTCCGACAACACGGTGGCCGATCTTATGACCGATGGCTGTAACATGGGCGTCAAATCCTTGAACCGTTATCTTAACGAGTACAAGGCCGCCGATGAGGTCTCCAAGGACATTGCCAAGCGACTTATCAACCTTGAGGAAGGTCTTGCTGTCGAGATAAGACGCTATCTGTAGCCCCAAATTGTGGTGCAAAAGCACTGCAACCACAATATTTTGTGTATCTTGCACTATAGCACAACAAAATTTTGTGTTATTTTCTTCTATTTGGGTGTTGACAAAGTGCGACACAATGTGTATAATAAGCATACAACATTTACATGACTGACGGATAAGAGCGATAACGCTCGGGGAATGTAAATGCTTTATGCCGACCGTCTGGGCAGATCAGTTTGCATTTACAAGCTGACCTGCCTTTTTGCTTTTTTCAAGACAGGTTCTTCAAAAGGAGGAATTTTTATGGAACACAAAAATTGGAATGGGTTTAATGGGGGTTCTTGGCAGAATGAGATCAATGTGCGTGATTTCATTCAGCAGAACTATGCAGAATACAAGGGCGACGACACATTTTTGTCGGGTGCCACCGACCGAACAAAGGCTATGATGAAAAAGGTTGAGGCTTTGTTCCAGTTAGAGCGCCAGTTTGGCGGCGTTTTGGATATCGACACCGCAACGGTTGCGTCCTTGACCAGTTTTTCACCCGGATATATTGATAAGGATAATGAGATAATCGTTGGAATGCAGACCAACCGACCCTTGAAGCGCTCGGTCAACCCGTTTGGCGGAATGCGTATGGTGCGTCAGGCCTGCGAGGCCTACGGCTACAAGCTCAGCCGCAAGGTTGAGGAGGAGTTCCGCTTCAGAACGACCCATAACGACGGCGTTTTCAGAGCCTATACCGATGAAATGCGTCAGGCCAGAAAGTGCCACGTTATCACAGGTCTGCCCGATGCTTACGGCAGAGGACGAATCATCGGTGACTACCGCAGGGTTGCTCTTTACGGCGTGGATAAGCTTATCGAGGAAAAGAAAAAGGACAAGCAGCTGCTGTCCAACAAGCCCTTTAATACCGAGAATATCCGTCAGGATGAGGAGCTTTATCAGCAGATAGCTTTCCTTGGTTACCTTAAAGAAATGGCCGAGATGTACGGCTTTGACATAAGCCGGCCTGCCGAAAATGCAAGGGAGGCCATTCAGTGGACCTATTTTGCGTATCTTGGTGCCATTAAGGAGCAGAACGGTGCCGCAATGTCTTTGGGCAGGGTAAGCACCTTCTTTGATATTTACATTGAGCGTGACATTAAAAACGGCATCCTGACCGAAGCAACGGCACAGGAGCTTATGGATGACTTTGTTATGAAGCTCCGTATTGCCCGTCACTTGAGAACGCCCGAGTATAACGAGCTGTTTGGCGGCGACCCCATGTGGATCACCGAGGCGGTCGGCGGTATGGGTGAGGACGGACGTACCCTTGTCACCAAGTCAAGCTACCGTATGCTCAACACGCTTTATACCCTTGGTTCTTCTCCCGAGCCGAATCTGACCGTTTTGTGGTCTAACGCTCTGCCCGAGGGCTTTAAGAAGTTCTGTGCCAAGGTGTCGGCCGATACCGATTCGATACAGTATGAGAACGATGATGTTATGCGTCCCATTTACGGTGACGATTACGCCATTGCCTGCTGTGTTTCGGCTATGAAGGTCGGCAAGCAGATGCAGTTCTTCGGCGCACGCTGCAACCTTGCCAAGCTGTTGCTTATCGCCATCAACGGCGGCTACGACACCACAAGCGGTATACATATCGGACCGCAGATGGAGGTGCTTTCGGGTGACAAGCTTGATTATGACACCGTTATGGAGCGTTACAACATCTATATCGAGTGGTTGTCCAAGCTCTACGTCAACACAATGAACATCATCCACTATATGCACGATAAGTATGCCTACGAAAAGATCCAGATGGCACTTCACGACACCGACGTTGAGCGCTTTATGGCATTTGGCATTGCGGGACTTTCGGTCGTGGCCGACTCGTTGAGCGCCATCAAGTATGCTGAGGTCAAGCCGATCTTTGATGACAACGGCTTTATCGTTGATTTTGATACGGTTGGTAGCTTCCCGAAGTACGGTAACGATGACGACCGTGTTGATCTTATCGCCAAGGAAATGACCCACAAGGTCATTACCGAGCTCAGAAAGACACCGACCTATCGCCATGCTATCCACACTCTGTCGGTTCTGACCATTACCTCCAACGTAATGTACGGCCGTAATACCGGCGCAACTCCCGACGGACGTAAGGCGGCCGCTCCGTTTGCACCGGGCGCCAACCCCATGCACAACCGTGAGGAAAACGGTGCTTTGGCTTCGCTTAATTCGGTTGCAAAGCTGAGCTATGACGATTGCCG
>JAZQCY010000141.1:0-7693 GCA_045546555.1 Acutalibacteraceae bacterium
AGCCTCACTTCCGCCGACCGAGATAAGCACCTCGGTCGCAGGGTCATATTCACAGCCAATCTGTTCCTTCATATAATCGCTTACAGCCTTGCGAAGCTCCATAATACCCCAGTTAGAGGTATATTTGGTCTTGCCGTCCTGCAACGATTTTATACCTGCCTGACGGATGTGCCACGGTGTCTGAAAGTCGGGCTCACCGACGCCCAGCGAAATGACATCGTCCATCTCGGCGGCAATATCAAAAAACTTTCTGATACCCGAGGGCTTGATCTCCAGCACCGTCGGGTTCAACAATTTATTGTAGTCAATCAAAACGAAATCTTCTCCCTGTCATCTTTTACATCGCCGATAAGCTCGACATCAAGCTCCTTATAACGGCGCAGAATGAAATGTGTTGCGGTGGAGACCACATACTTCATAGGTGCGAGCTGCTTGGCAACGAACATCGCAACCTCCTGGAAGGTCTTGCCCTTTACGATAACGCAAAGGTCATAACCGCCCGACATCAGATAAACACTTTCGACCTCGGAATACTTCTTGACCTCTTCAGCGATCTGCTCAAAGCCTACATCGGGCTGAGGCTCGACCTTCAGCTCGATAATGGCCGAGACCTTGGCACTGTCAAGGCGCTCCCAGTCAATGACCGCCTTGTATCCTCGGATAAGGCCTTCCTTTTCCATTGCCGAGACCTCGGCTATGACCTCATCCTCTGAAATACCGCTCATTACCGAAAGCTCGTGAACGGTGTATCTTGCATTTTTGGAAAGTAATTTCAATAATTTGATGTTCATAATTTTCTCCTTCACTGCTTAAACTATTTTTATAGGCAACGGTGTTCTGTGCTGATAAAGTGTTACGTATTTAAAGCCTGCCTCAACGGCTATATCGTAAGCCTCGGCAATTCTGTTGCCGACATCGTGTGCACTGTGGGCATCCGAGCCGACCGTGATATGCTCACCGCCAAGCTCACGGAACAGCTTGACTATCTCAAGATCGGGATGGAAATTATAGTCTTTACCGTTCATCACAAACGGCTCACATTTAGTATTTATTTCTAAAGCTTTGCCGTTTTGGGCAAGTGTTTTAAGTATAACCTCAAGCCTGTCACGGTATTGCCATAGGTCAAAATCGGCCAACTGCTGGGGTGGGAAATATCTCAAAGGGAATGTAAGATGCGCCAAAGTGTCAAAACCGTTCCATTGCACAGTTTCAATTATCTCGTCAAGGTATCTTGGCAAAAGACACTCAGGGCGGTTGGACTCACGGGTATAATCGTAGTGCAAAAAGCTCTTTTTCTTGCCCTTGATCCTATGTACCGAAGCCACAACAAAATCAAACTTGTTTTTCAAAACATCCTTGACCGCTTCATCGTCCCGTGCAGGTGAGCCAAGCTCAATTCCGCATGACACGATTATCTGCCCATTGAAAACATCGGCGGCTTTTTTGACCTCAAAGGCCGCCTGACGGCAGATGATGTTCTGCTTATCCTTATAATAGTCAATGATGTTGCAATGGTCGGTTACAGCAATGGCACGAAGCCCCTTTGCCACCGCCTTTTCACACACCAAGGTCACCGAATGGTGAGCATCGTGCGAATTGTCGGAATGAACGTGCATATCCATCAGATTGCGATACGACAAACCCACACCCCCCTAAAATACACCTATACATAGTATATAATACCACTAATCATTATATTTTACAAGAGTTTTGTTTCGCCTATTCCCAAAGACATCAAAAAACCGCCCGACGGTTTCCCGTCAGGCGGTTCGGTATAAAGCTTAGTTGAAGATGATACAGTCGTTAATGCTGCTTGCCCAGGAAGGAAGATCAACAGTAAACAACTCAGTATCATACTCTGCATCGGTAGTAGGAATAGTGAACACGCTTGCATCCACAGCCTTACCGTCAACGGTGCAGTTGGTGAAGGTGATCTTATGACCTACTGTCAAAGCGCTAAGGTCGAGGTTCATGCTCTTTATAAAGCTGCAGTTGGTAAGAGTGGTGTTAACGTAAGGCTTCAGGACACGTCCGTAGATATTGTTGTAGTAGGTGCCTTGCTCAAATTTTACGTTAGTGAAGGATGCACTCTCGATACCTGCATAGCTGGTCCAACCTGCAAGGGTAGAATTAGTAACAATAAGCTTTACAGGTGCGGGTCCTGATTCACCGGTGTTGATCGGGTAAAGAACTCCGTCACCACCGATGTTGGCATTATCAATGATAACATCCTCAGTTGCGTACATTATCATAACTGCACGGCAACCCTCTTTAATGGTGATGTTCTTGATGGTACCACCGGAGGTCATAACGCCGTAGTCATCGCCGTAGCATTCCATATAAAGCTCGTTACCGTTACCGTCCAAAACGCCGCCGTCAAGCTTTACTGCATACTTGTTACCGTAAGGTGCGGTGGTTGCGGCCTCGGTCTTAACGTCCTCGGTCAGAACAACGTCCTTGCCGCTTGCCAAAGCATCTTTAAGATCCTCAGCGTTGGTTGCGGGAATTGCACCGACAACGATGGTGTATCCGCCGTAATCCTTAGCTGCGGTATCGGCTGCGAGCAGACGCTCCTTAACGGTCTCGTTCTTAACAATAATTGTCATTGCAGAGCCGTCGCCGTTTTCCTTGTTGGTAAAGATCATACCACGGCTACCGCCGCCGAAGGTGACATCGTCACCGTTCAAAATAACGGTTCTGAGCTCGGTACAAGCTCTAAAGGCATAAACGGGGATATCAACGTTACCCTCGATCGTAACCTTGGTGAGCTTCTTCATATCTCTGAGGCCGCCGTACTCAATGGTGGTAACGGTAGCAGGGATAACAAGCTCGGTAACGCCACTGTTCTGGAAGGCTTCCAAGGAAATGGTTTTTACAGATGAAGGAATCTCAACCGACTTGACGTTCGAAGCGTTACGGAAAGCCTGATAGCTGATGTTCTCAAGGCCTTCGTTAAGAACAACGGTAGAAGCAGAGGTATCTCTGAATGCTCTACCGTTCAAGGTAGTAACGGTAGAAGGAAGAACGATCTTCTTAACATTGGCGTTGTAAGCAAATGCGTAGCCACCGATAGCGGTAACACCTTCGGGAACGATAACGGTAGTTTCCTCATAGTCAGAAGGAACCAAATAGAAGGTTACGTCCTCCGAATCGCTGCCTTCGTAAAGAAAGAATCCGTCCTTATAGTAAGTTTCAGCAACGGTCGACTCCTCGTCGGTGGTGTTGCCGCTCTCAACTATAGCTCCGTCGGTTCTGCCGTAGATAAGACCTGCGTTGGGGTCTTTTTCACCGTAGAAGTTTTTACTCTGGTCAACAACAACATCGACCTTGGTAACCGAGTTGCCGGAAACGGTGGTAGACCATGCAACATAGCCTGCGATACCTGCAACGTCACGGTAAGCGGAGATCTCAGCGATCTTGACCGAGCAGTTGGTGAGAGTACGGTTGTTATTGTTGTCGCCGATCCAGCCAACGATACCGCCGACCTTGTCGCCGTTATCATAACTGTCACCCACAGCGTTGGGGATGACAAAGATGTTGACGTTTTCAGCATGGCAGTTGTCGATGCTGCCGTAAAGCTGACCAACCAAGGAACCTGCCATACGGTTACTGTTGATAGAAACACCGCTGAGCTTTACATTCTTAAAGGTTGCCTGATAAGCAATACCGAAAAGGCCTGCCCAACCGGTGTTATCAACATCAAGGTTCTTAACGGTGTGGTTCTGTCCGTCGAAGGTTCCGCGGAAGGAATAGGTAAAGTCGGTAGAGGTAGTGCCGATTCTTCCGATAGGAGTCCATGCGAGATCGTTAAGGTCGATATCCTTATCAAGCTTAACGGTATTGTTCTGGAAATCATCGTGAAGAGTTACGGGAGTGCTTCTCAAAGACAGGGTGCTGCCCACGACTGCAGTGCCGTTGACGATCTGTGCAAAGCCTGCAAGCTCTTCAGCGGTGCTGATGGTGAACTCAGTTGCATCGGGGTTAGCGGTATACCAATCAAGGTTTACGCCGCCAAGCCAAGGTGCGTTCTCGTCATAATCGGTACCAAAGAAGTCGCTCTCATAAGCCAGCTGGGTAGCCTTGAGTTCAACACCAAGCTCAATGGTGGGAATCTTATCACCACGGTAGTTTGCCTCATTACCAACGGTAGTGGGCATATAAACGACCAAAGCAAGAGTCTTGGTCTCGCCCTTGGTGGTCATAGTACCGTTTACAGCATAGTTGTCAAGAGGCTTTGCGCTGTTCTTAACAGCTGTAATAGCTTCCTCACGGGTCTCAAACTTTGCGGTATAATCGACAATGCCGTACTCAAGATAGTCAGCAAGGTGAATTTCGTTACCGAGAACGCTGACACCGGGTGTGGTATCAAAAACGTTCATCGAGAACTGATACTTGAGTGCAAGTGTGCCGAGGTTGGAAAGCTTGAGGTAAACGACCTCAGCATGACCGGGCTCCCAAAGAGCATCCTTGTTTAAAAGGTCGGTCGCATCCTTAACGGTTGCCCAGGATGTATCAACATCGGGAGTCTTGGTGTATTCAAGCTCGATGTCGAGGTTTCCGGCAACTATCTTGTTCTTGCCGGAGGTTACGGAGTCGGTAAACCAAGCGAAGGTTGTGCCGACAAGCATTGCTACGCACAGAAGCATCGAAAGGACGCTCAAAAGCAATGCTTTTTTGGTTGATTTGTTTGTCATTTTCTCTTCCTCCTTATAAAATATAGACAAGCAAAGTATGTATAGCGGTGATGAATCGTCAACACAAAATTGCATTAACATCCACTATAGCGTCCTAAATAATAACATATTACTTTTCAAATTGCAAGAATTATTTCTAAATTGTTAACAATTTTTTATTTGCGTTTCCAAGCCGTAAATATTTTAAAAACTATTCCCCGTATCTATTGTTTGTTTTAGAAAAATGTGGGATAATAAAATCAAAGGATAAATAATATTTAATTTAAAGGAGGATCGAAAATATGAAGAAAAGCACCAAAAAGGCTTTGGCGATTTCGGCCGTTTCGGTCGCAGGGATTGCGGCATTGACCATGATCCACCGCACCACCGCCAAATATCTCACCCGTGTTGCGCTTAACCGCAAGGCACCCCGAGTGGTTGAACGGCAGAAAAAGAAAATGATGGGCTCGAAAGAGATCGGCCGACTGTTAAAATCAGTGTCGGCGGCAACCGAAAGCTTGAGATACGGCAGCTGTGAAACCGTTTCAATATCCTCACACGACGGCATTCGACTTGTTGGACATTGGCATGGCTGTGAAAATGCCAAGCGTGTTATTGTTGCAATGCACGGCTGGAGGTCGGATTGGGCGCAGGATTTCGGTGCAATATCCGACTTCTGGCACCAAAACGGTTGCTCGGTGCTTTATGCCGAGCAACGCAGTCACGGTGACAGTGACGGTGAATATATGGGCTTTGGTGTGTTGGAGCGCTATGATTGCTATGAATGGATAAAGTGGGTCAATCAGCGTACCGGCGGAAAGCTTCCGATATATCTCGCAGGTATTTCGATGGGTGCCACTACCGTTCTGATGACCTCGGGCTTTAATCTGCCCGATAATGTCAAGGGCATTATAGCCGACTGCGGCTTTACCTCGCCGAGAGCGATATGGAAGCACGTTGTCCAAAGCAAATTCCATCTTCCGTACGGAATATATAGAAGCACCGCCGAGGGTATATACCGCCAAAAGAATAAGGTTTCGATAGATTATTCCTGCGCCGATGCTTTGCAGAATTGCAGAATACCCGTGCTGTTTGTGCATGGATCTGACGACGATTTTGTTCCTATTGAGATGACCTTTGAGAACTATAAGGCCTGCCCCGGCCAAAAGAAGCTGTTGGTCGTGGTCGGCGCCGAGCACGGAATGAGCTATCTTGTCGACAAACAAGCTTACGAAGCCGCCATAGAGAATTTCTGGCAGGAAAACGATGAATAATACCAAACACCCCACCGCACAAGCCTTGTCCTGCAAGGCTTGTGCGGTTTGTTGCAGAAAGCGTAGAAAGGCTCTCCCTCAGAGAAAGCTCCCGACGAGCGTCGGGTGAGAGATTTCACAAGCCATCTTACGGCGGGCGCACACGCAGGTGCGCCCCTACAATTTGATAAATTGACTCTTGTAGGGACCGGCGTCCCCGACGGTCCGCAGGTTAACTCCCGATTCAGTACTTATATATTTTAATTGTTAACGTCTTGAATATTTATTTTTGTTGTGTTATACTTTACTTGAAAAAACCGACTTTTTGTCGGAAATTTGAGGAGGTATACCATGACCCAACAAAGATCCTTCAGGGACCGTCTTCCCTTCCCCACGGCGGCTATAATGGCTTTTTTGTATTTGACCTTCAGAGTGTTTGAAGAGTTCTTTAATGACAGATACTGGGGATTTGATTACGGCCTTGCTTGGTATGAGCGTTTTACCGTTTTTAATTGGGCCTTTTTGTTTTTGATCTTCACCTTGTCTATTCTTCTGCTTGTCAAATTCCCCAACGTCGGAGTAACAGTAACTTTAGGGCTCATTTCGTTGATAACGATATATTGGTGCGTACTCGATGTTCAGTATTACTATACCGAGCATTGGTTTAATGGCGATTTCGAACTTTTTGAGTTATACGGAATTGCGAGCATTTTTGATGTGATTATTTTCCTGATGCTGACCGTCCAATCCGTCTCGACCTACAGCAACGCAAAAATGCGTTTTTTAAACGCTGTTTGGTTTTTACCGGGAATTTTGCAGTTCACAACCTTCTCAATCTATCTCATTCAATGCGTTGAGGGCATTGATTTTGCGTCATTTTTAATAACTTCCGTAACCCAACTGTTCTACGCCCTGCTTATTATGTTCATCGGCAAATGGCTTGCCGACGTTTCGAGGATCAAGCACCCCGACCTCAACCGTCCCAATGAAACGGTATATAATTTCCGTGCGCCTCAACCCAATTATGTGCGGCCGCCCGTGTCGCCCTATGCTCCCCAACCCCCGATGCCACCTGTACCGCCCGCACCGCCCGTTCCCGTAGCACCCGTTGCTCCCGTGGCTCCCATCGTTCCTCCCGCACCGTATGCTCCGACCCCTGCACCCGCAACACCCGACCCCGTGCAAGAACTAACCAAGTATAAGGAAATGCTCGATAACGAGCTCATAACCCAAGAGGAATACGACACCAAGAAAAAGCAAATTTTGAATTTGTAAATAATCTCAATAAATAAAAATTAACACCCTATGACATTTAACGGTCATAGGGTGTTTTCATTTTTTCATTTGTCGTAAATGTGTCGTAATTCAGTTTTTGTTGGGTTTCAAAAGTCCTGTAATACCGCTATTTTACGGCATTTTCTTAATCGAGAGGCTTCATCGTGGGGAAGAGGATGACTTCGCGGATGGTGTCGGAGCCGGTAAGCAGCATTACAGCACGGTCTACACCGATACCCATACCGCCTGTCGGAGGCATTCCGTACTCCATTGCAAGGAGAAAATCTTCATCCAGCATCTCGGTCTCATCATCGCCACGTTCACGCTGCTCGACCTGCTTTACAAAGCGCTCACGCTGATCGATGGGATCGTTCAGCTCGGAGTATGCGTTAGCCAGCTCGCTGTGGCAGATAGACAACTCGATACGCTCGGTAAGGCGAGGGTCCTCCTGCGACTTTTTAGTCAACGGGCTGACCTCTACGGGGTACATTG
>JAZQCY010000142.1:0-5008 GCA_045546555.1 Acutalibacteraceae bacterium
CTTCTGCACGTGTTGGAAAACACCGACCTTGCGGCCGATTTTAAGATTAACCGCTTTGCTCTCCCCTCTTTGGAAAAATACACCGACCTGCTGCTTGGTTGCTTAAAGCGCATTCCAAAGAGTATGGTCGTCCACCGTCTGACGGGTGACGGCGCAAAAAAAGAACTGATAGCACCGTTGTGGTCGGGTGATAAAAAGCGGGTCTTGAACTACATCAATTCCGAAATCAAACGTACTAACCTTATGCAAGGTGAACTTTATGTTGAAAGATAGCCGAAAGTAATGTATAATAACTGTAATTAGTCGAACCGTAGATTCCCTGAAAGGAGAACTCATTATGTGGGTCTTATATACAATTGCCGCAACGTTGGCCTTATCGTTGTCGGTCGTCTTTGCCAAGTGCGGCAGTAAAAAAGCCGATTCAAGCGTCATAACCGCATTGAGAACGCTTGTTGTGGTCATTTTTATGTGGGTGTTCATCTTTGTCAATGACCTTGATGCCTATATTCCTGCAATCGGCGGAACCTCGTTTTTGTATCTTATTCTGTCGGGTCTTGCGCTTTTCGGTGCGATACTTTGCTATCACATATCGTTACGCTCGGGCTCGGTTACGGGTGTTTCGGCACTTGAAAAGCTGACCACAGTGCTGATGATAGCCGCAATATTCATCAGCAAATACACCGCCGATTATTACATACAGATCATCTGCATCGTGCTTATCGCCGTGGGTATCATTCTTGTTATCACCAAGCGTGCACGCTCGGGCGGCAGTAAATGGATACTGTTTGGCATACTGTCGGCATTGGCCTCGGTTGCGACCTATCTGTTGGCCGACTTCGGAGTGTCGGTCAAGAGCAGTATATTAAGCCTTACTTTGATGCTGACCGTGGTGCTTGTTGCCTCACTTGTTGCGGTGTTTATCCGAGGACTTCAGCACGGCATTGGCAAGATCCCGATGAGTGAGTTTATGTTCATCATACTTTCGGGACTTGCGGCAGGACTTGGCTGGCTGTGCTTCAGAACGGCATACATCGACGGTCACACCGACACGGTTTTGGCCATAACGTCTATGACGGTGGCAACCTCACCCGCATTGGCGGCGCTTTTCTTGAAGGAAAAGGTTTCGTGGAAATCCATCTGCGGCATCCTCCTCATCATCACCGGCACGCTGATGTATGTGTTTATGGTGTAAAAAAGACCTCCCTATCCGGGAGGTCTTTTTTTGTCTTAATCACTTTTCTGTATTTTGCCTGCGCACGAAGGGCAACCACATTTTTGTCTACTATATACAACTGCTTCCCATTCATACCCACAAAAGTTGCACTTCCACCAAGCCTTTTTGTGTGAGCCTTTTGTTACATCAGTTGGCATAAAATCGTTTTTTTCACAATTCCACTCTTTTGCGAGGTTGGGATTAGTAGTTGCAAGGTCATTGAAGCCTTGCAGAACTTTTTTGTTACCGCAGTAAGGACAATTTGTTTGGTGACCTTCCCTTGTGCGTTCTGAAATCACCGCTTGCCATTCATGTCCATGTGGTAAGCATTTCCACCATACTTTTTTATTACTTTTGGCTGACACTTGAGTTGGTAACAAAGGTAAATTCTTATCATCATTCCACTCATCGGCCAAATGCGGGTAACTGGATTTCAAATCGTTTTTACCCTCAATAACAACTTTATTGGCGCAAAAAGGACAACCACTCCCCCTACTCGTTCGATGGTTAGGTGTATCCTGCCACTCATAGCCACAAGTCTTACACAACCACCAAAACTTTAATGATGAAGCATAAGAAACTGAATAAGGCTTAACATTACCGTTTTTGACAGTGTGCCATTCTTCAAGTAAATTAGGGTACTTATTTTCTATACTATTTGCCATTTGAATGTGGCGAAACTGCTGTTGAATAGCTATCGTATCTCGGTTAACATCAATATCTATTCTAGTTTTTGAATTTATTATTCTCAAAATTTCATGAATACCAAAAGCTATTTTTCTTTCCTCACAATCAATTCTGATTGCGCTCTCGGTATCAGGCAACCGAGGAGAGCGAAGCCGAATCAATAAAATACCATTTTCTTTGCAGTACCTGTCTTTTGCATTATCATTAGATAATTTATCCTCACCGGAATGAAAAAAATAGCCATCATACTCAACGGCGATATTTTTTGATGGAATAAATATATCAAATTCGTATTGTTGTTTATGACGATGCAAAGCATCGGGAAATATTTTTGATAAATAGTAATAAACAGCTTGTTCAGAAAAAGATGATTGTGCTTTTGAACAGTTAGGACATCCTTGTCCGGCAGAACGATGACTTACAGTTGTTTTCCACTCGTAGCCACAGTATGAACACAACCACCAAACTTTAACATTGCTCTTAACCGATACATCGCTTGGCATTAAATTTTCATTTTTAAAAGGATGCCATTCCTTAGCAATGTCAGGAAGGTTTTCTGCAAAATTATTTCTTCTGGCGTGGGTTTTCTTTTTTAATTGAGGAACACGCTCACGTGCGCAAATAGGACAGCCTGTATTTTCCTTTGTTCTATGGTTGACCGTAGTAGCCCATTCATTACCACAAGCACTACACAACCACCAAACTTTTTTGTTTGAAAAAGAAGATATGGACTCAATAGAAAGAGAATCGTTCTTTGTAGGATGCCATTCTTTAGCAATATCGGGGTAATTTATAAGTAAACTATTTATTTTTGCACTACTGTTGCTTCTTGTAATTCCCCTTATGACTTTAGCACATTCGGGGCAACCACAACCATTGGAACCACGAGAATAGACAGGGGTACTCCAAGAAAAACCACACTTTGAGCAACGCCAATAACAAAGTTTGGCGCTTCCATAAGATGTATTATACGGTGAAATAATATTTTTGTTCCAATCCCACTCACAAAGAAGTTCGGGTATATCACTAACAAATCGTTTTTTTACCAAATATTGCACCCCCTTTTTGTTGTTATTATAATATATTTATTGCTGATTTTCAATTATGTTTGAAACTATTGTTTATATATATTGCTTGCATTAAGTTTAACAATACTGGTTACGCAAGCAATATTATGCTAACTGGCTTCATTTTTTGTGTAATCGCTTCAACAATGAAATCCTTGCTACGCAAGGATGAAATCAGCTGTCGCTGATGAAATCTTCGGCTTTGCCTCAGATGAAATTAAATCCGTCCTTCTCCCAACGAAGTTGGATTTCATCACAAAGTGATTTCATCCACCGCAGGTGGATTTATCCCGTCCGCAAGGACGGATTTAGTTGAAAAAAGCACTTGCAAACGCAAGTGCTTTTTTCTGGTGGAGATGGCGGGAATCGAACCCGCGTCCAAAAACCCATTCCTGCAACCTTCTACATGCTTATTCTGTCTATTGAGATTCCCTTACACTAACGCCGGCAAACAGGCTTTAATGCTCGGTATCCTCTCTCCGTGGCGGGGTCGAGGAACGCCTCCGCTCACGTTCACCGTTAATCGACGCCCTTACCTGAGCCACGGTACTCTCAGGCAGGACGGCAGCTTAATTAAGCTGCGTAAGCAACTGTATTTTTGTCAGTTATTTTTAAAAATTCGGTTTTCAAAGCGTTCCCGTAACGCTGCATGCTTATCGCAGTTCAAGATCCCTGTCGAAACCTTTACATCCCCTTATATACTTTTCTTGAGTTTTACAATAACACGTAAGGGACGTCGAGGACGCCGTCCCCTACAAATGCATATTATACCTTATTAAAAATCAAACACCGATCGAAGCCATCTTACGGCGAGGTTACACCACACGGAATTATGCTTCATGGCATCGCTCTCGGGATGCGGCACAAGACCGTGCTTGCAGGTGGTTATACCGTGTCCTCCGCTTGGGAAAATATGCAGCTCATAAGGTATCTTCTTCTCACCCAAAGCCGCCGCATATTTCATACTGTTTACAGGATTGACCGCACCGTCGTCCGATGCCGCCCAGATAAAGGTCTTGGGTGTCAGCTCGGGGTCAACGTGCTTTTCCAAAGAAAAATGCTCAACATCCTCTGCCGTCAGTTCCTCCTTACCCGTAAGATTTTTGAACGAGCCCATATGGGTAGGTGCTTCGGCCGAAATCACAGGATAGCAAAGTATTGCCGCCTGAACGGGCTTTGGCTCGGGTATATACTTCAAAACCTCGGGATCGTTACGCAACGTGCAATAGCTTGCCGCTGCGTGACCTCCTGCCGAAAAGCCCAGAATGGCGGTCTTTTCGGGGTCACCGCAAAACTCCTCTGCGTTAGTCACGATGTAATCCACCGCACAGGCCATTTCGAGTATTGCCTGCGGAAAAACGTGAGGCTTGACCGAATAATGAAGCACAAAGCAGTTACAGCCTGCCGCAAGATAATCAAAAGCAACGGGTTGTCCCTCACCCGTCCAGGTTCCGCCGTAACCGCCGCCGGGACAAAGCAGGACCGACGGTCTTTTCTGATCGGCATACTGTGGCTTATGAACCTCCTGCACCATGACCTCAAGCCTCGGATCGGCACCGTTACGGTCGAGCACCGGATAAAACTCTTTCAAGTGAACAGTCTTATATATCATATTATTCTCTGTTCCTTTCCTTCATTTCACGTTCGATAGTACGCTCGGCCGACTTCTTGGCCATATCGGCACGCTTGTCATAAAGCTTTTTACCTCGGCATACACCAAGCTGAACCTTCACAAGTGAACCCTTAAAATAGAGCGACAGCGGTATCAGCGTCAGACCCGTCTGCTTGATAACACCGAAAAGACGGTTGATGTCCTTTTTGTGCAGAAGCAGTTTTCTGACACGGGTCGGCTCACGGTTGAAGATGTTGCCTTTTTCATATGGACTTATATGCATGCCATATACAAAAACTTCACCATTCTGGATATCTGCCCAGGATTCTTTAAGATTTACAGAACCGTTGCGGATAGATTTGATTTCGGTGCCGAAAAGTTCGATGCCGCACTCATATGTTTCCAAGTCGGATCGTAGCCATGTCGTTC
>JAZQCY010000143.1:0-2567 GCA_045546555.1 Acutalibacteraceae bacterium
AACGGCACGTGCAAGCAAGGTCTTACCCGTTCCCGGAGGGCCTACAAGCAGAACGCCTTTAGGGATTCGTGCACCGAGCTCGTTAAACTTCTTGGGGTCCTTGAGGAATTGAACCAGCTCGGCCATTTCCTCCTTTTCCTCATCGGCACCTGCAACGTCGGCAAAGGTGGTCTTACGCTTGTCGTCGTCGGCCTTTTTAACACGGGCCTTGCCGAACGACATGGTCTTGTCGCCACCGACACCGCCGTTCATACGGCGCATAATGAAGAAGAAAATGAAGATAACAATACCAAATATGATAAGCGTGGGAAGCATACTCATAAGCCAGGAGCCCTCGCCGCCTACCTCATAGTTAGCAACGATATCGTTGGCGGTGTTAGGTGTGCCGTCCTCATTCTTATCGGTATTCTTTTGGTTGATGAGCTCGCCTGCGTCGTTGTAGAATACCTCGGCAACGACCTCAACGGTGTGCTTTTTACCGGTTTCACGCTCGACATAGGTCAGCGTGCCGTTGTAAAAATTGAGCTCAACCTCCTTGATCTCATCGTTGTGGATCTGTTGGATAACGGCTGAATAATCGGTCGTTTCAGCCTTCTCCTTACTGTACATTACACCCGCAACGGTCATAATAAGCACAAGCGGAATGGCAATATACAGTATTGTTTTCAGTGCTTTATTCATTTTGAACTCCCTTCAGGAATTTATTATTCGTAACACTCACGTTTTAATACGCCGACATACGGAAGGTTACGGAATTTTTCATCATAATCCAGTCCGTATCCAACGATGAACTCATCGGGAACCTCGGCTCCGGAATAATCTGCGGTTATGTTGGCCTTGCGGCGCTCGGGCTTGTCGAAGAAGGTACATATCTTAACACTGGCAGGCTCCCTGGCCTCAAGTATGGTTTTCAACGAAGAAAGTGTTACGCCGGAATCAAGTATATCCTCAACGATAAGCAGGTCATAATCCTTAACATCGATGTTAAGGTCCTTGATGATCTTGACGTTGCCGCTTGTCTTGGTGCCCGAGCCGTATGAAGAAACGACCATAAAGTCGATCTCGCAGGGAATGGTTATGCTACGCATAAGGTCGGCCATAAAAACAACCGAGCCTTTAAGCACACTGACCAACAAAAGGTTTTTACCCTCATAATCCTTTGATATCTGTGTGCCGAGCTTTTTTACTATCTCGCCGATTCTTTCTTCCGAGAACAAAACCCTCTCAATACATTTATCCATATTATTCATTTTTGGTCCCCCTAATTATTCATACGACCCAAAATATCGAATACAAGCACCGTTTCGGTCAGGTCGCTGACAGCAACACGTTGGTCAACGCCAAAGCCCTGCAGCCACACAACACCCTCACGGTCGGCCGCAACCGCCAAGCCTTCCCGCAAAAACTCATCAATCTTAGCTTCATTGAACAGTTTTTTAAAGGTCTTGGTGCAATTTCGACCGTTTAAAGCGATCTTATCGCCCGGCAAACGCCCTCTCATACTCAATATGCCACTAATTTTATCATAATCAATGGCGTTATTTAATAACAAATTGTTAAATTTAAGCAGATTTTCAAATTTTTCTTTTGTAACCTTATATATTTTCACGTCACGGTAACAAAAGGGTAAGGTATCGACCTCGATTTCGGGCAAGCTTTCACCCTTGGGCAACGGAACAAAACGCAGAACACCGTTTTTATTAACGGCCGAAAAACCGTTTTGAACGCTTACCCTGCCCTCTGACCTCAACAGCTCGGTCACGGCTTTTATGTGCTGATGCTCGGGGGTCTTGCCCACCTGCTGCTCGTAAAATACGGCAATACATCTTGAAGCAACAGCAGGATGAAGTGACACAAGTTCTTTAATATCAAGACCGTCACCCACCGTCAAGCCATTTAAGGCATTAACCGCAACCGATTTGAGGTAATCAGCATCATTTCTTAATGTCTCGGACATTTGTGAAACGTTTTTGACGGCATTGGAATTGACCTTCAAAAGCTGAGGCACGACCGAATGACGGATAAAGTTGCGTGTATAGGCTTCGTCTATGTTAGTCGAATCAACGCAAAAACGCAAGCCCTTTTCGGCACAGTATTGCTCGACCGCATCACGGGTTACAGATATCAACGGACGAATAAAACGGCCACGCTTGGGCGGTATTCCGCACATACCCAAAATACCCGTACCTCTTGCCATATTGTGAAGCACGGTTTCGATATTATCATTGGCGGTGTGAGCCGTTGCGACAGCACCCTTTGACACACGCTCCAAAAATTCATATCTGATTTCACGTGCGGCAAGCTCAATGCTACGTCCCGTTTGCTCGGAGAACAACCTGACATCGGCTCTTTCACAGAAAAGGGGTATTCCCCATTTTTCGCAAAGCTCTCGCACGAACTGCTCATCACGGTTGGACTCATCACCTCTAAGGCAATGGTTTAAGTGTGCCGCAGAAAGCGCAAAGCCGAACTCACCCTTTAATTCACAAAGCGCCGACAAGAGCGCCACCGAATCGGCACCGCCCGACAAAGCGACCGTTACGTCGGTCACACCGTCAAGCATACAG
>JAZQCY010000144.1:0-13444 GCA_045546555.1 Acutalibacteraceae bacterium
CTAAGTGTTGTCTTCCTAAGACCGCTTGGCCTCCGACTTCTGTCAGACAACTCGACTGCATAAGGCTCACTTCCGCTACCCTTGCACCAGCGAAGTCCTTTATGCGGCGGTTTAAGTTCAAACTCGGCGCTGTGTTCCACCGCCCTTGCGTTCCAAGTAAGGCCAAAGTCATCGGAATAGAAAAAGGTAGGTGTGCAGGTGCCGCACTTTTGCGCAGTTATCCAAACCCGGTTGGAAAAAGCCGATCTGACCGGCAAAAATGAATCGTAATAATCGTCATCCGAAACCTTTACCCATTGGGGCTCACGGTCATCGGGACCGACTTTTGAACGCAGACACCAGAATCCCCGCCTGCCATGGGAGTATTTATCGGCTACGGACAGGTACACATCGGCTTCTTCAACATAAGTGCAGGCCTGCATTTTACCGTCGGAATAGCCCTTCGTCCATGAAATACCGCCGTCAACCGAGTAAATGTACTCCGCAACGCCCTCGCTGACACCGTTGCCGTGCATTCTCAAGTACGACCTTATCTCGCCATCCGGCAAAACACAGACGTCCCTTCTTGAATCGGCAAGCGGAACGCCCACGACGGTAGGCTCAAAAATATCCTGCAAAGCCTTTTTCTGACACTCGTTCAAACGGTTTTCTATTCGTTTTATGTAGCTTTTCATCATGGTCACCAACCTATCTTCAACCTCTTTATATCATATAAAAACATATAAGTCAATAAAAAAGAGACCCTTTAATTTTGAAAAGAGTCCCTTTTGAAATCAGTCAAGCGCACCTATGCTTTTCAAAGCTTTTTCGGCACGGTATTTTTGTAATGTGTAGGAAAAAATACCGTTGTTTTCAAGCTCGAACCGTGATGCCGACCGCTTTAAATAATCGGTCACGTCACAGTATACCAACCGTTCAGAATCACCACTGTAGTCGGTGTCTTTCTCTTGCTCGAGTGATATCGAAATATCGGTTCCGAGACGCTCATCAAGCTCATTCGCAAGCCTTACAAGCTCGGGTGTTGCCGAGTCGCCAAGGTCATACAAGGCACCTACATCGACCGTTTTAAGACTGCCGTCAAGGTATCGGTCAACGTTATGCCTTGCAATAATACCGTCAACGTTGGATAAAGACAATACGGCAAGCATAACCACACTCACACCGACACACGCAATTATAGCCTTAAACTTTTCAACAAACTGTTTGACGGTTATGATAACAAACACCAAAGCCAACAGCACCATAAACCACGAGGCATATACCCTTTTAGGGGTCAGTCCGTAGCAATCAATATACATAACCATTTTGGCTATTGCGGTGCTGATGAGTATCAGCGTAAAGATCGAAAACACCACCGACAAAAGCTTCAGCACCAATGACTTTCCGTCCACGTTGCGGCGCATAAAAGCCGACAGGACAATAATGGCCAAAAGGTTTATAACCGACACGGCGCAAAGCTGAAAAAAGCCTTCACGGGCATAATTGGCATAGCTTTGGTCATCGGGCAGAACACCCGTAAAGCCCGAAATATAATAACGCCATTGGGAAATGAAAAACACAACGTAAATAAACAGTAACGGCAACGAAGCGGCTACACCGGTAACGGTCGGTAACCTTTTCATTTCAAGGGATATCTTACCCATGGTTTCAGCGTTGATGTAAGCCGCTTTATCACCGTCCGACGATGATAAAAACAAGCCGAAGATATACATTCCGATCGGGACACCCAAGCCTATCGACAAGGCGTGCGATAAAACATCCAAAAAGTTGAAGGCGAATATATTGCCAAGTATTTCGGTAAAGCCGTCATCATAAGATAAAAGCACTATTACGGTTATTGTCGGAATCAGCGCAATACAAACACCCAGCATTATCTTACCGAATGTTTTGCCGCCCAAGCTTGCTCTGCCGTAAAACAGTGCTTTAAACATTTGTCCGAACGAGCAGAACGGCAGTACCACCAATGCCTTGAAAAAGTCGACCAAAATAAGGTCTGACAAGCCGTTTTTAAGGGCGTTGCCTGTTGAGGAATACACAAAATATCCAAAGGCGGCCAACGAAAACGCAAATGATATTATGTGCAGCGTTTCGTTGGACGAAAGTATCAATGCCAACGACAGCACGACCGCAGTGGCAATCGCTAAAACCGACATTTTGGTAAAGGCGGCACCCTGCTTTTTGAGTATGACCGCAGCTGCGATAAACAGGCCTACAACGAACAGAAAACCACCAAGCGGCGATGAAGCAATGGGATAAAGCCTGCACAAAAGATAGCCTGCCAGCCAGCTTATCCACGCAAAAACCGTCTGAGAGACCGTAAAGCTTCTTTCTAAAGCTTCAAAAGCGGCTTCGGCTGTAACAGTGCCTTCACCGTCGGAGCTGTTTTGAGCACCCGAATCGGGTTCAACCTCGGAGTTTAAATTACCTTCTCTGATCTCATCCATAAAAATTCCCTTCTACTGTCAGTCGGGAGTATCTACAAATTCAATAATATCTCCCACTTCACAGTTTAGCGCATGACAAATAGCATCCAGCGTTGAAAAGCGGATGGCCTTTGCCTTGTTGTTTTTTAAGATAGAAAGGTTGGCTAAGGTTATGCCCACCTTTTCGGAGAGCTCATTTAACGACATTTTCCGTTTTGCCATCATTACATCGAGATTTATTACTATCATAGTTCACCCATCCTTAAACCGTAAGGTCGTTTTCGGCCTTCAATTCATTTGCCTCTTCAAAACAATTCTTGACAACTCTCAAGCAAAGTCCCAAGAATATTGCAAGGAAGGAAACGACAAACGAAAGATAGAAGTAATAACCCAATGCCGCAAAAGCCGCACAAAGTGCAATACAGCACCAGGAAACGCCACGGATAAGCGAAACGGTCCTTTTGGTAAAGACCTGTGATTTACGAACAGTTTTGAGCAGAACAAACAAGAGGATATCAGCAAAAACGAGTATGCCCAAAATGACGTAAGCAATTATCAGAACCATCACACGGTCACCCTCAACAAGGTCGTCACGGACGCTGATACTGTCCCTTGCGTTGATGAGCATATCGCAAAGTGTAGGTAAAAGAACTGCACCTGCGACACACGCCAAAAAGAGAACCACCGACAAAGCAGTCGATAGCATAACGGAAATTTTGCTCGGTACCTTAAGCATAATAAATGACCTCCAAAATAAGAATTACAATATTGTACCATTATGATATCACAGCAAAACGTGTTTGTCAATATAAATTTATCGATTTTCAATAATTATTTCAAAAAAGCAAAGGCAGAGTAGTGTTCTACCCTGCCTTTTGACGTTTTATATATTTGCGCCCAACGAGAATCTGGTTTTATACTCCTCAAACGCCTTGGTATATGCGCTGTTGGGGTCATTTTTAACGTGGTTGAGGTACTCGTGAGCCTCAAAGGTGCCGTGACGTGACTCGATAATAGCAACCGCAACGTTGGAGCAATGGTCGGAAACACGCTCGTAGTTGGTGAGCAGATCGGTCAGAACAAAACCAAGCTCAATGGTACAGTTTCCGTGTTGCAGGCGCTTTACGTGGTGGCTCTTGATATCGGCAATAATACCGTCGATAACCTGCTCAAGCGGCTCGACCGAGGATGCAAGCTCGAGATCATTGTATCTGAAGGCTTTGTTGGTAATATCAAGTATTTCAAGAACGGCCTTTTTAAGTACAGCTATTTCGGAGTTAGCCTCATGCGAGAAGGTGATCTTCTTATCGTGAATCTCACGTGCAACGCCGACAAGATTTTCGGCGTGGTCACCGATACGCTCAAAATCATTAATGGTGTGGAGTATCTTGGCTATCTTTTTAGAGTCGGAATCCGAAACACCGGTGCTTGATATTTTGACCATATATGTTCCCAACTGATCCTCGTAATTATCAAGCAAGGTTTCCATTTCGGAGACCTCAGACGCTACAGCATCGTTAAAACTGCCGACAATGGAAACGGCCTTGTTGAAGGCGTTTTTGGAAACATCCGACATTTCAACAACAACGTCCAAAGCGTTGGTAACGGCAAAGGAAGGAACGGTAAGCAGACGCTCGTCCAAAAGCTTGCCCTGCTTTTCGCCCTGCTTTTCCGGAACGAGCTTGTTGGCAAGCGCCTCAAGCTGTTTGGTAAAGGGATAAAGAATTGCGGTGGTAAAAACGTTGAAAATACTGTGTACGATTGCGATCTCAAACGGAGTTATGGCACGGTCAAGTACCGCAAAATCTATGACATAGCTCAAAATACAGAAGGGAATCAAAACCACTAAGGTGCCGATAATATTGAAAGCAAGGTGGACGACAGCAACCTTTTTTGCGTTTCGGCTGACACCGAAGCTGGAGATAACGGCTGTGACACAGGTACCGATGTTCTGACCCATAATAATGGGGATGGCCATACGGTAGGTAACACCGCCGCCCGAAGCCAATGCCGCAGTAGCCGCAGTTTGTAAAATACCGACCGAAGCAGCCGAGCTTTGAATAATTCCGGTAAAGATAGCGCCGAAAGCAACAGCCAAAAACGGGTTTTCAAATGCGGTAAGCAGGCTCGTAAAGCCCTCCATTTGGGTCAACGGTTTCATAGCATCCGACATAAGGTTCATACCAAACATCAGAACAGCAAAGCCGATGAGAATGCCGCCGACATTATGGTGCTTTTGCTTTTTGCTCAGCATTATAAGCATAATGCCGATAAGTGCAAAAATAAGGGAGAAATTCTTAGGCTGTAAAAGACCCAACAAAAGATTTCCGTCCGACTCAATTCCCGCCAGACTCAATATCCAGGCAGTAAGGGTCGTACCGATGTTTGAGCCCATCAGAACACCTATGGTCTGACCGAAGTTGAGCAGTCCCGAGTTAACAAGACCGACCAGCATAACGGTCAAAGCCGAGGATGACTGAATGGCAACGGTGATACCCGCACCGAACACAAGTGCCAACGGCTTTTTAGAGGTGACCTTGATAAGCGTTTTTTCAAGCTTGCCTTTAGCCATTTTCTCAAGTCCGCCCGACATAACGTTCATTCCGTAAAGGAAGAACGCCAGACCGCCGAGAAGCTTTATGACGGCAAAAACAATTTCATTTACTCCCACATTTTCCACCTTAACCTTTATTTATAATTCCTCGTGGCAGGCGCTCGCCTGCACGCACACTTTAATTATATAATAAATCAAAGTAAAATCAAAGTAATGACAATGTTAAATCTATGTTAAGTTAAAATTTTAACAGCTTGGCATCGAGCGCAGGTACAGTAATAATTTCACCGTTGGATACGGAAATAGTAATATCCTGCTCGGTGTGGTTGATAAATATCTGTGCCTTTTCGCCGTCGGACGACTGCCAAGCGGTGGAAAGTATCGTTGAAGCGGTATAGGTGCCGCCGTAGCGTTTGTCAAAGGTGGCGATTCTTTCACCGTCGGTTATCTCAAAGCCCAAAGGCTTTATCATCTTGCCGCAGGCCATCCACTTGGCGGCTTTTTCTTTATAGAACTTAATCAGCGCACCGACGAATCTCAAGGTCTTCTCCTTATCCTCGACCTCTTCATGACCGATTCTTCCCCAATGGGAAACAATGTTGCCGTCACCACGGATGACGATAGAAAGATCATCGCCGCAGGAGAAGCCGTAGGCCAAACGATAATAGATACTGCCCGGCATAAGGAAGCAACAGCATTGATTGCCCATAAAGTTGTGCAGGTAACGGTGGTAAAGATAAGAATAAAGCGGAACGGGCTGACTTGAAAGGAAATTAAGCTCAAAGCGGTTGTCGCTGTAACGCAGGTTTCCGAGATACGGCTCGGCCGCCGCCGATTCGCAACCGATAAGCGGTCTGTTTCCGTGGTTGTTCCAATGGGTCAACAAATCCTGCATGGTGTTGGTCATCCACTTGCCGGGTACGGGTGGATGTCCGTGCTCCTTGCTATAGCAGAAATACTGACTTCCGCCGTGGTTCTGGTCCATTATCTGTGCATAGTCGATATTGGCCTCAAGCAACGGCTCATAGGCAAAATTAAGTATCTGCTTGCCAAGGTCGTTTGACGGGCAGATGTCATAGCCTGCTCGCTGTGCGGTGCATATCTTGCTCAAAGGTAAGGTCTGATCGGGTGCAACACACATTGCCCTGTCATAGCCCTTAAAGCGGAACTCGTCTATGCAGTTGTATTTCACATCGATCCGACTGTAGATCGTATAACCCAAGCCACTGCAGTAAACACCCAAAAGGTCACCGTTTTGGTGGATCTTGTCCGCAAACTCATTAAACGGTTCAACACCACCATAGGGCGGCCAAACATAAGGCGGTGCCCAGGTTGCGGTACCCTCCCAATGAAGCAGTAAGGCCATAATGCGTGAATCGGTCTTGGCCTTGATCTCATCAAGATACGGCATGGCATCCATATACGGGAAAATACCTCCGCAGGATGAAGGGTCGGTATCGTGACGGCCTCTTACGGGGAACAAAACGGTCAGTACCTTTTTGTCGTACCATTCGGGGATATTGTCACTCTCCTCAATGAGCTTCAAGCTTTTAGGCAAATGACCGTCAAACCAATCACGGTAGATTTCCGCAGCATCCATCCAATCGCCCTCAAAAACATCGGTTACAAACGGGTAATCCTGCTGATAGTCTTCGCCAAACTCGGTGCCGCAGAACAGTCTGAACTGCGTGGTGGCACCGCCGTACAAGGGTCTTATGTCAATACATTTCGGGGCTCTTTCGATATCGTGTGCGCCAAGGTAAATACCGTCGTTGCCTATCGTCAGCGCCTCAAACTGGGCGCATTGCATATACGGGAACATCGTATAGCTTCCCTCCGACGGATATTCGGGGTCACGGTAGTAAAACCAACCCTTTTCCTTTTGTTCAAGGCTGTCAAACAAGGCACCCTCGTTATAAGGCTGTAGGAATCTTCCCTCACCGTCGGGACCGGTAAAGAAGTTTTGGAAATTATAGTCAGCAAGATCGACCCATTCTATCGCCTTGTCGGTACGGTTGGTTATCTCAACCGCCCACTCAACGAAATACTTTGTGTCGGTGTTGCAGACCACCTTAACGTCGATATCCTCCGCAAAACCCGAATAAACACAGGAATTTCCGTTTTCAACGACCGATTTTGCTTCAAAAGCCGAAACCTTATAAAACTTTCCGTCCTTATCCATCAAACGGATGATGAACAACGGTGCATGAGTTTCGGTCAACAGCTCACGACCCTTGATTGAAAACGACTCAACATAGCCCTTTTCAAAGTTTACTCTTATTTCAGCATTCTTTTTATTGTGTAAAAACATAATACCGCCTCATCTCTTGACCTTTTGGGTCGATTGTATTATAATCACATTATAATGCAACTAAACGCATTTTTAAAGACAAGAAAGGTGCATAAAAAATGCAATTAAGCGCAAAAGCAAACTCTTTACAAAGTATTTCGGCGCCCGTTTCTTTATCCGATACCGAGCCGCTTATATTTGACAAGCGTCACCTGCCGCTACCTGCAAAGGATATAACCTTTATGCACTGCCATAATTGCTGTGAGCTTGGTATCGTGATAAAGGGCAACGGCCTTTTCACGGTGGAAAACAAGGTATATTCGGTAAGTGTGGATGATATCATCTTTATTCCGAAGGACACAAAGCACTATTCAAAATCGCTCGACCCCGAAAATAAAGCCCGTTGCCGTTTTATTTATTTTGATGCCGAACGGTTACTGGATGTCATCGGTATTTCGGACAAAGACAAAATAAACGAGCTTTTAAGCAGATCAAAAAGCGCACAGCCGATACTCAACGCCCGTGATGTTCAGTACGGTGCGTTGAGGCGGTTTGTTGACGAGGTTTTTGACAACAACGGCGGTGATCTTTCGCTTTGCGGAGTGTATTTTTATGAGTATCTGCTAAAGCTTAAAAACGACGAACCCACAAATACAAATACTACGCACGACAGCGCTATGGAAAACGTAGTGCGGTATATGACCCTGCACTACGGCGAAGACATCACGACCGAACAGCTTGCCGGGCTATGCTTTTTGAGCAAAAGCCAGCTCAACCGCAGATTTACGGCGGCTTACGGTATCTCCCCCATCCAATGGCTCAACCGATTCAGAGTATATTCAGCAAAAGAGCTTTTAAAAAACACCGATTACCCTATAACCGAAATTTCCGTGAAATCGGGATTTAAGAACACAAGCGACCTTTACCGGCACTTCAAATCCCGCTTCGGTGTGTCTCCCAAACAATACCGCAGCAGTAATGAAGTAAAATAAAAGCAAACCTACAAAAATATAAAGATTCTTCGCTGCGCTCAGAATGACAAATTACACAACTGCTATGTCATTCTGAGCCACTTGTGGCGAAGAATCTTTTAAATTTCGGGAGTATCTTATTTAGGCTGTTCCTTTGAACCCAACGGAATTATCTTTTCAAAAAGGCAGGTGTAATCGGCCGTGACAAGTCTGTCCTCGTGCAGAGAGCCGAAATACCAATGGTTGAATTTGACCGACTTTGCAAGCTCCTGGAAATATCCGTTGAGCTTATTCAATCGGTCGGGCTGACCCTTTCTTAACAGCATAGAGCTTTTGACCAGCAAAGGTGGCTCGTGAGTGATAATATAATCGACCTTCAGGCCTGCTTCATCAAGGTTTTTTGCGCCCGTTTCAAGCTGTTGAGGTGTCGGCAGCTCATCACGGTACCAGATACCCTTTTCCTCTTCACTTCTCAACTCACGGTCATCACTTTCGCCGCCGCCGAAGGTGAATATCTTAACACCGTCAATGTTAAATATCTGTCCACGCATCAAGTGAAACAGATTGCCGCTGATACGGTGAACGTGCCCACCCTTCCATATTGTTTCGTGGCAGGAATTTATCTTTCGGAAGTTTTCGTGGGTACCGTCGACAAAGCAAACGGTAAATTTACGGCTTCCAAGATAATCTATAACACTTTTTTCACGCTTTCCGCCGTCCCAAAGATAACCGAAGTCACCGCAAACGATGAGTATATCCCCCGATTTCAGCTTGCGCCATTGGGCATCGTAAAGCCTCGACTCGTCACCGTGCATATCACCCGTAACGTATACCACCGATATCACCTCCGAAAATACTTAAATTTTCCTAAAATTTTAAAATAAGACTTTAAAACATCGCAATGATTTGTTATACTTATTATGGTTTAAACCTATTATACTATTTCAAATTCATTATTTCAAGGAGAAACACATGTTCAAGAAAATTTTTTGTGTTTTATTTGTAATCATACTTGCCGTTTCGGTTGCGGTCATACCTGCTTCGGCCTATACGCCGACCAATTTTGAGGTAGATGCCGAAGGCGCAATGCTGGTCAATATGGATACGGGCGATATTTTGTATCAGAAAAACGCCGACAAGCGTCTGTACCCTGCATCCTTGACCAAGCTGATGACGGCTCTGGTGCTTTATGAAAACACCAAGGATATTGATACCGAGACCATAACCGTGTCGGATTATGCTATCAGATCACTTCAGGGAACCGACTCATCCACGGGCGGTCTGAAGGTCGGTGAGGTGTTGACCGTAAGACAGATGCTGTACGTTCTGCTTATGTCCTCGGCCAACGAGGGTGCCAACGCCATAGCTGAGCACGTTGCCGGAGATGTCGAAAGCTTTTGCGAAAAAATGAACCAAAAGGCCGCCGCTTTGGGTATGACGGGTACTCACTATGCCAACGCACACGGTCTGCACAATGTTGAGCATTACACCACCGTCAGCGATATGTACAAGCTGTCGACCGCTATATTGAGCATTGACGTTCTTAAAGAGATCGTCAACACTGCGCAGTACAAGCTTGAGGCCACCAACAAAAACCCTTCCCGCAAGCTGACCACCACCAACTTTTTAATGTTAAACAACGGTCAGAAATGCACCTCCGAAAAGTATAAAGGACAAATCTATTACTATAAATATGCCAAGGGCATCAAGACCGGCTACACCGATGCCGCAGGCCGTTGCCTTGTTTCGACCGCATCTAAAAACGGATACAACTATATGTGTATTCTGATGAACAGCCCCGTTTATGAAAACGGCAAAAAAATCCGTATGGAGTTTGGTGACACCAAGGCTTTGTATGAATGGGCATTTAACGAATTTGAGTATAAAACCATACTTGACACCGATGAAATCGTCGGTGAAGCGCCCGTTGACCTTGCCTGGGACACCGACTATGTTGCGGCAATACCCGAAAAGAAGCTTTCAACCATCGTACCCAAGGTTGCCGACAATTCAACCATAAGTCTTGACATCACCTGGTATGAAGAAATGTATAGCGCTCCGATTTCAAAGGGTGACGTTATGGGTGAGTGTGACGTTATCTATGCCGGTGAGGTTTTGGGAACCGTGACCTTGGTTGCCTCGCAGGACGTTGAGCGCAGTACGCTGATGTATATCGGCCGTGGTCTCGGCAACTTTTTCTCAACGATTTTCGGCCATTGGGCGTTCTATCTTGTGCTTGGTATAATAGCCATTATTATAATAATCTTCATCATTTCACTGGTCGTGCTTAACTCCCCTAAGCACAAGAAAAAGAAGAAAAACAGAAGGTATTGATACTATGACCCTTGAAGAAAGAAAAGCACAGGTGCGGTCGTACCTTGGGAAAACGGTGCACATCGGAATCGACCGTCCGATAGGCTATGTTCACAAAAAGGGTGAAAAGGTACTGCACTACCCAATAAACTACGGATATATCCCGGGTGTTTTGGGCGGTGACGGTGAAGAGCTTGACGTGTATCTGTTGGGTGTCACCGAGCCCGTAACCGAATACACCTGCCATATTATAGGTATAGTCCACCGTAAAAACGACGTTGAGGACAAGCTGATAGCCGCACCCGAGGGCATTACATACACCGCCGAGGAAATGGCCGAAGCGATACATTTTCAAGAGAAATACTACGACACCTACATTGAGGTTTTAAAATGAAGATACACATCATCGGTTGCAGCGGCTCGGGTAAGACTTATTTGGCCAAAGCCTTGGCTGAAAAGTACGGCATCCCCCATTTTGACCTTGATGATATTCATTGGGATAACTCGGGCAGTTACGGTGTAAAACGCCCGACGGAGCAACGTGCCGAGCTGCTCCAAAAAATACTTAAAAATGAAGATTGGATAATCGAGGGTGTCTATTATGCTTGGGTAGGTCAATGCTTCGAGGACGCCGATGTCATATATGTTCTCGATACCCCGAAGCGAGTGTATAAATACCGCATCATAAAGCGGTTTATCAAGCGAAGGTTAGGACTTGAAAAGGGCAAAAAAGAGACCTTGAAATCGGTTAAAGCACTGCTCAAATGGACCGACACATTTCAGAACGTCAATATGAAAGAGATACAAAAAATCCTCGACCCCCACACCGCCAAAACCGTCCACCTGACATCGAAAAATGATGTGAAAAGGGTCATCGAAAAGGAGTAAAAATGACGCAGGATATTGTTATTCAAGGCGAAGAATACCGCTTTGGACTTCGTACCGTGGGTGTTGCAGTCAAAAACGGTAAATTGCTTGTGCAAAAAGAGAAAAACGGAAACCATTACGCCCTTATAGGCGGTGCCGTGCAGGTTTTGGAAACCACCGAACAAGCTTTGATCCGTGAATTTAAAGAGGAAACGGGTGCGGACATCAAGATCAAACGCCTGCTGTGGACCGAGGAGGACTTTTGGAATTACAATGGTCGCCGTCACCACGGCCTGGCGTTTTATTATCTTGTGGAGCTTGAAAATTTCGACATCACCCCCGACAGCGGCACATTCACTCCGCAAAATGATAACCCTAACGTCGTTTTCGGCTGGTTACCATTGTCCGAGCTTGATAATATCACCATCTACCCCACATTCATAAAAGACGAGATCTACAGCCTCAAAGATGAACTGAAGCACTTTATAACAAAAGAATAAAAATGACAATTGACAATAAACAACCCCAACGCAAAAACATACGGTTAAAAGCCTACGACTACAGCACCCCCGGTGCGTATTTCATAACAATATGCACCGAAAACAGAAAATGCTTGTTTTGGAATGGCGACATTGATATTACTGAATTCTATTGGAACGCCGTAGGGGCGAACTGTGTTCGCCCGCAAAAGCTACCGTTATCCGATATCGGTAAAACCGTCGCATCCGAGCTTGAGGTCTGGCACGAAACATATACTAATGTATCGCTTCATTCTTATGTTGTGATGCCAAACCACCTGCATATTATGTTAGTTATTACAGGCAATGAAAACGGGCGAACACAGTTCGCCCCTACGGTCAGTCGTATGGTTAAGCAGTTTAAGGGTGCGATAACCAAACGGATAGGCAAGCCGATTTGGCAAAAGTCTTTTGTGGAGCATATCATTCGTGATCAATATGACTATGATATTCGCTCAAAATACATTAAAGAAAACCCAATCAGATGGCAATGTGATAAGTACTATTGTAAAAGGAGTAACAATGCTTGAGTTTGTGAATGTAAAGCAAAATGTTTTTGACACGGATATTTTGCCGTTGTTGGCACCGAGTGTGTTTGAGCCCACGCCCGAAAAATTGAGATTACGTGCCGAAAAGTATATAATACGCCTCAACACGCATATTTACGCCTGCCGTGACGGTGGGAAATATATCGGCATTGTAGTGTTTGAGGTGGTTGGCACAAACGCCACCGTGCTGGATATTGCGGTGGATGAAGCCTGCCGCAAACAAGGCATCGGTTCTGCCCTGCTCTCGTTTGTTCTCGAAAATTTCAACATTTCGGAGCTTACCGCCGAGACCGACGACGATGCAGTCGGATTCTATAAAAATTTCGGGTTTTCAATCACCGAAACCCAAACCGTTTATGACACAAAGCGGTATGTGTGCACTATGAGAAGCACAAATTACGCCGACCCCAAAATTAATATTCAAATAAGAATTGCCACGCCCGATGATGCAGGAAGGTTTGCCGAAATACACGCTCGGTCGTGGGAGTTTGCGTATGGTGGTTGTGTCCCCGAAAGTGTTTTGACGGAACACAACGCACGTTGGCCTTTAATTTGGTCAAAAATGTTGGCAAACAACCGCAATTCCCATTACGCAATCACAACCGACAACACAACTATCGGTTTTTTGACTCTCGGCACCGCACGTGACGGTGATCTGGACGATACCGTTTGCGAATTGGTCGGGCTGTATCTTGACCCGAAATATATCGGCAAAGGCTTCGGCAGGCAGGCTATGGATTGGGCAAAGCGTGAGGCGGTATCACGAAATTACAAAAGCCTATGCCTTTGGGTGCTGAAAGACAACCTAAGCGCAAAAAGATTTTACGAAAAATCGGGATTCACCTTTGACGGAACCACCAAACCGAGTGGCCTAGGCGATACGGTGGAGGAAAGGTATATCTTAAAATTCGGCAAGTAATATAATAAATTTTAAAACCACGACAGACTAGTCTGTGGGGG